>JBAVCR010000667.1:0-12191 GCA_049586815.1 Anaeromyxobacteraceae bacterium | reverse complement strand
ACGCCTCGGTGGCCCAGGTGAGCTGGCGGGCCTCCCCGCCGTCCGCCGGCGCCACCCAGAGCTGCGTCGTGACCTTCCAGCCGGCCTTCAGGTCGGCCTCGCTCGCCTTCGCCGGGTCGAAGCCGGGCGGGGCCTTCGCCTCCGGGTCGAAGGACTTCTGGCGCACCGACCAGGCGACCCGCGCGCCGTCAGGAGAGATCGCGATCCCCGTGAGATCGGAGATGGAGGCCACGTCGACCGCCGTGGGGCGCACCTCCGCCGCGGCGGCGGGGGTCGCGGCGAGGGCGGGGGTGAACGCGACGAGGAGGGCCAGGGCTGCCGCGGGGCGCAGGTTCATGCGCCCTCTTCTAGGAGCGGGCCCGGCCCTTCGCACGGCCGGTGCGGCGCGGGAGCGTGAGCCCGGACGAACGGAGGGCGGACGCCCCGTGGGGACGCCCGCCCTCCATCCTCCCTGAAGCCGGCCTACTTCTTCGACGCCGCGGGCGCGACCGCCGGGATCACCATCGCGACCGGGCCGAGCGTCCCGGCGAGCACCTGCGCCTGGCGAGACAGGTCGATCGACTCGCCGAGGATGCGGGCCATCTCCTGCGGGGCGTGGAAGCCCATCGAGTTCTCGGCGGCCACGAGGTCGAGGCGCCACTGGGCCCCGCGCTGCAGGTTCTCGAGCTCCTTCAGCTTGGGCGACTTCTCCACGTCCTCGCGCCAGGCGGCGAGCAGGTTCGCCTTCACCTCGGCGGCCATCATCTTCTCCTGCTCCTCCTTCGGGGCCTTCTGGAAGGCCTCCTTGGCGTCCAGGGTGGCCCTGGCCTTCGCGACCGCCGCCGGGCGGTTCCGCTCGTCGTAGGGCTTCCGCACCGCCACGATGGCGTCGATCATGGCCACGGCGGCGTTGCCGGCGCGGGTCATGAGGGCGAAGTGGCGGTCCTGGATCCCGGTCACCCGGGCCTTCAGCTCGTCGTCGCCGTACGGGTGGCAGTTGGCGCAGGAGCGGTTCGGGGAGAGCAGCGGGCTCCGCACCCAGTGCTCGGAGACCTTCTGGGCCCCCTCGCGCTTGTAGGGCATGTGGCAGTCGGCGCAGGAGACGCCGCTGCGGGCGTGCACGCCGGTGCTCCACATCTCGAACTCGGGGTGCTGCGCCTTGAGGAGCTCGAAGCCGGTCTCGGCGTGCGTCCAGTCCTTGAAGCGCTTCCCCTTCACCTCGGTGGAGTCGTAGAGCGCCTCCATCTGCTCCATCTTGAGCCCCTTCGCCCACGGGAAGAAGATGGTCATGCCCTTGCCGCAGAAGTACTCCACGTGGCACTGCCCGCAGGCGAAGGAGCGCTTCTCCTGCCGCGTGGCGTCGAGGTTCGGGTCGTAGGGCTTCGACTTGTCGCCGCGGCGCCAGCGCTCGATGGAGGGGAAGGCCACCGCCTCCGCGTCGGACGCGGCGAACTTCTGGATGCCGGTGATGAAGCCGGGGCGCGTCACCCGGAGCTCCATCGACTGCGGGTCGTGGCAGTCCACGCAGGAGACGGGGTGGACCTTGCCGTTCCCCATCGTCTCGAGCTCCTTGTGGACGGCCCAGTAGTCCATCTCCGAGACCTTCACCAGGCCGGCCTGCACCTGCTCCGCCTTGCTGCCGCTCGGGGCCGCCTCCTTCCCGAGCTTCGTGTAGAGCGGCATGATCGAGGCGTGGCAGTGGAGGCAGTTGCCGGACTGCTTGTTCTCGGCCGGGACGTTGCGCTTCGTCTTCTCCTGGTCGAAGAGCATGTAGGCGTGGCCGCGGCGATCGCGGAAGTCGACCGCGAACAGGTAGCCCGCGAAGATGCGCTTCAGCCAGGGGTCGCGCTCCGCCTTCTGGGGAGCGGGCTGCCCCTCGCTCGCGCCGGCCGCGCCGCCGTACTTGGTGCTGGTGGGCTCGCTCGTCCGCATGTAGCCGTCGTACTCGCGCGGCCAGTTCTTGCCCCACTTGGCCGGGTCGGTGTCGTCCTCGGTCACCTCCACGACCTTCACGTACTGGTGCTTCGCCGCCTCCTTCCGCTCGGCGATGTTGGCGAGCAGGGCGCCCGCGCCCACCGCAACGAGGGCGAAGACGCCGACGACGAGGGCGACGAGGAGCCCGCGCTTCTTCTGGGGCTTGGGTTCGACGGACATGGAGTGCTCCTTCTTCGTGCGGTGTGGCGTGAGAGGGTCGATCAGCGGAGGTGGCCGACGGAGGCGTGGCAGCGGATGCAGGAGACGCCGCCCCCGTGGGCGACGTCGTCCACCAGCTCGGCGTGGCAGCGGCGGCAGTTGCCCTCGACCACCTCGCGGCTCTCCGGACGCGCGCGGATGTTCTCCGGGTAGCCGCCGAGCGTGAAGGCCATGGAGTGGTGGTAGCCGTTCAGCGCCTTCACCACGTACTTCGAGACGAGGCCGGCGGGGGTGTGGCAGTCGTTGCAGGTGGCGACCTGGTGGTGGGGGGCCGCCAGCCAACCGTCGAAGTGCCCCTGCATCACGTGGCAGTTCGCGCACGTGGCCGGGTCGTTGCCGAGGTACGACGAACCCTTGGCGTAATGGAAGGCGTAGGCGCCGACCCCGAGCGCGAGGCCCAGCGTGGCCGCGATCGCGACGGGGATGGGAAAGACGGACATGCCACGGCTCGGCTTCATGGGGGCCCTCGAGGTCTCCCCATCCTGAAGAGCAAGCACCGCGCCAGGGTCCCGCGACCGGAACGACCCCGGAAGTCCGCGCAATTCCGCTCACCGCGCCAGGCGGGACGGCCCCACCCGTCCCGCGCGTCGGATGCGGACTGCAGGCCTCGGACCCGCGCATCCGACCGCGCGGGTTGCCACCTCAGCGGTAGTCGTCGCGGGAGAGGCCGTAGACCTTCATCTTCTCGTACAGGTTGCGCTCGGCGATCCCGGCGGCGCGGGCCACCTCGCCGACCTTGCCCCGGTGATCGCGGAGCAGGCGGGTCAGGTACTCGCGCTCGAACCGCTCCACCAGCCGGGCGCGCGCGTCGAGGAGAGGGAGCGAGAACTCCTCGGGCGCGGCGAGCGCGGGAGGTGTCGCGGCGGGCCGGCCGAGGAGCGGAGCCACCGCGTCCCAGCCCATGAGCGCGGCCCGCTCGCAGAGGTTGCGGAGCTCCCGGACGTTGCCCGGCCAGGCGTAGCCGCGGGCGGCGGCCAGCACCTCCGGCGGCGGCAGCGGCACGGCCCGGCCGAGCCGCTCGGCGAAGGAGCGGACGAAGTGGTCGACGAGCGCCGGGACGTCGCCCGGCCGCTCCCTGAGGGGAGGCAGGCGCAAGGGGATGACGTTCAGCCGGTAGTAGAGGTCGTCGCGGAAGCGCCCCTCCTTGACCAGCTCCTCGAGGTCGCGGTTCGTGGCCGCCACGACCCGGACGTCGACCCGCTCGACGCGCTCGGCCCCGACCCGGGAGATCTCCCTCTCCTGGAGGGCGCGGAGCAGCTTCGCCTGCACCGTGAGGTCGAGGTCGCCCACCTCGTCGAGGAAGAGCGTCCCGCCCTCCGCCTGCTGGAAGCGCCCCTGCCGGCGCGCCACGGCGCCGGTGAAGGCGCCCTTCTCGTGGCCGAAGAACTCCGACTCCATGAGCTCCTTCGGCACCGCCGTGCAGTTCACCGCCACGAACGGCCGGCCGCTCCGGGCCGAGCGCTTGTGGAGCGCCCGGGCCACGAGCTCCTTTCCGGTCCCGGTCTCGCCGCGGAGCAGCACGCTCGCGTCGGAGTCGGCCACCTGGTTCACGATCCGGAAGACCTCCTGCATCGCGGGGGAGTCCCCCACCATCTCCTCGAACCCGGCCGCCCGGTCGAGCTCGCCGCGGAGCCTCTCCAGGTCGCGCCGGGCCCGCTCGTGGGAGACCGCCTGACCGAGCACGAGCGCGAGCTCGTCCCAGCGGATGGGCTTCACGAGGTAGTGGTGCGCCCCGTGCCGGAGTGCCTGCACCGCCGTCTCCACCGTGGCGTGGGCGGTGACGAGCACCACCGGGAGTGCGGGCCGCTCGGCGTGCACCCGCTGCATGAGCGTGATCCCGTCCATGTCCGGCATCTTGAGGTCGGTCACCATGGCGAGCGGGTCGAGCTCGCCGAGCCGCGCCATGGCCTCGGCGCCCGAGGAGGCCACCACCACCTCGAATCCCTCCAGGCCGAGGTTGGCGCGCCCGACCTTCCGGGTCCCCGGATCGTCGTCCACGAGCAGCACGAGACCCTGTGCGCTCACGCCGTGGCCTCCACCGCGGGCTGCGCCAGCCGCCGGACGGGGAAGCGCAGCGTGGCCACCGTGCCCCCGCCCTCCCGCGCGGCGAGGCCGAAGGCGGCCCGGTGCATGCCCGCCGCGCGCTGCACCACGAGGAGGCCGAGCCCGGTCCCGTGGGCCTTCGTGGTGACGAAGGGTCGCTGCACCTCCTCCAGCCGGTCCTCGGGGATCCCGCAGCCCCGGTCGCGGATCTCGATCACCACCGTCCCCTCCCCTCCGCTCGCCTCGAGCCGGCTCCCGAGCTCCACCGGGGCCTCGCCACCCGCGTCGAAGGCGTTCGCGAGGAGGTTCACGAGCGCGTCCGTGACCATGGCGCCGTCGAGGTCGAGCGGCGGCAGGTCCTTCGCGAGGTCGAGCTTCACCGCGTCGGCCGGGAGCCCGCGGGCCAGCGCCGCCTTCTGCGCGGCGTCCCGGAGCACCCGGTTCACCATGGAGGGCGTGTAGACCGGCTCCACCGGGCGCGAGACCTGGAGCAGCTCCCCCACGAAGCGGTTCACCCGCGCCACCTCCTCGTTGATGAGGCCGGCGTACTCGGCGACGTCGGGGTCGCCGGGCAGGCGCCGGGAGAGGTACTGGGCGGCACCGGTGATTGCGTTCAGGGGGTTGCGGAGCTCGTGGGCCACCTGCGCCGACATCTGGCCGAGCCCGGCGAGCCGCTCGGCGTCGAGGAGACGGGTCTCGAGGTTTCTCCGCTCGGCGATGTCGCGGATGACCATCACGGTGCCGAGGTAGGTCCCCGCGGCGGAGCGCACCGGGGCGTAGGTGGTCTCGTACCGCCCCTCCTTCTCCTTGATGATGGAGTGGGCCGGCCCGGAGTCGTCCCCGGCGCGCATCCAGCCCATCACCCGGTCGAGCATCCCGTGCGTCGCCGTGGGATGGCAGTCCTTCAGGTCCCCGCCCGGTCCTCCGGAGAGGTTGCGGAGCACCCGCGCCGCGCTGTTCACGAGGGCCACGCGGTCCTTCGCGTCGATGAAGATGACCCCGTCGGCCATCGAATCGACGAGCGCCTGCATCACGTCGAGCTCGGCGCGCCGGGCCGTCCGCTCCGACTCGGCGACCTCCAGCGCCGCCGCCAGCGCGCGCCCGCGCTCGCCGATGGCGCGCACGAGCACGAAGAGCGCCGCCGCCCCGATGGCCATGGAGAAGATCGCCACCACCGCGGTGCGCCAGGCCGCGGCCGCGAGGAGGGCATCGAGCGTCGCGACGTCGCGCAGGAAGAAGAAGGCGGTGACGCCGGCGACGATCGCGGCCAGGGCGGCCAGCGCGGCGGCGAGACGGGCCTCGGGGCCGAGGTCACGAAACATTCCGGCATCTTACCGCGCTTCCACGTCCGCCCGGGGCGGCTTGACGAAATATACCGTGCGCCATACGGTATGTGCCGTACGGTATGCAGCCCCGGCACTCCCGGGGAGAGGGAACATGGGCGACGACCTCTTCGAGAACCTCCGGCTGGAGCTCCGCCGCGGCAGCGTCATCGTGGCCGCCCTGGCGCAGCTGCGCACGGAGCACTACGGGTACGCGCTCCGCAAGGCGCTCGAGGAGCAGGGGCTGCAGGTCGACGAGGACACGCTCTACCCGCTCCTGCGGAGGCTGGAATCCCAGGGTCTCCTCGTGAGCGAGTGGCGCGAGGAGGACCGGAGGCGCAAGCGCTTCTACCGGATCTCGCGCACGGGCCAGGCGCTCCTCGAGCGGCTCCTCGGGGAGTGGCGGGACATCAACGCCGCACTGCGGCGGATTCTCTAGGAGGACGGATGGACGTCGTCGATCGCTATCTCCTGAACGTTCGCGCCTACCTCCCCCGCGGCCGCGCCGACGACGACGTGGCCGAGCTCCGGGAGAACATCCGCGCCCAGCTCGAGGATCGCGAGGAGCGCCTCGGCCGGCCCCTCTCCGACGACGAACGGGTCGCCGTGCTCCGCGCCCATGGCCACCCCATCCTGGTGGCGGGGCGGTACCGCTCCGACGGACGGCGGCTCGTGCTCGGGCGGGAGGTGATCGGGCCGGCCCTCTTCCCGTTCTTCCGGATCACGCTCCTCGGCATCGGGGCGGTGACGACGATCGTCCTCGCCTCCGGCGCCGTGGCGGGGATGCTCGGCGTGGGCGACTCGTTCCCCTTCTTCCGGACCGCTGTCTTCTACCTCTCCCTCCAGGCCGGGATCTCCATCGCGGTCTTCGCCGGCCTCGAGGCCTGGTTCCGGCGCACCGCCCAGACCTGGGATCCGCGGGCCCTTCCCGGATCCGAGAAGCGCCCGCCCACGGACGGTGCACTCCGCTTCCAGGCCGCGTTCCAGATCGTGGCCACGCTCGCCGCCCTCTGGCTCTGGAGCACCATCGCTTCCTCGGGAGGGCTTCACGGGGTCGGCCTGACCGACCTCCGCACGGGGCCCGGCTGGAGGCCCCTCTACCTCGGCGTGTTCGTCTCCACGGTCCTCTCGCTCGGCGCGCCGATCCTCACGCTGCTCCAGCCCGACTGGCGAAGGTACCGCTGGATCGTCTCCCTCTTCTCGTCCGGGGCCTTCATCGCCTTCGCGGCCGCGTCGCTCTGGTCGAGCGCCTGGGTCGTGCCCGCGTCCTTTCCCCCGGAGCCCGCGGCCGTACGGGCCGCCCAGGCCATCAACACCTGGGTCGCCGTGGGGCTCGGCCTGTCCGTCGTCCTGGCCGCGCTCGTGACCGTCATCGAGACGATCCGCGGCGCCTGGCGGGAGCTCCGGCGCACCGGACCGGCGTGAAGCGGCGCGGCCCGTTAGGGAGACGGGCATGGCCAGGCCCCTGATGTGCCCTCCCGAGCTCCTCTCCCTCGACCTCTCCGGCAAGACCTTCGTCGTGACCGGCGGCAACTCCGGCATCGGCCTCGTCACCGTGGGGCAGCTCGCGAAGCAGGGCGCGCGCGTCGTCCTCGCCTGCCGCCGCATCGAGGAAGGGGATCGGGCCCGCTCCGGGATCCTCGCCACCGGTGCCCGCGGCGCCATCGAGGTCGCACCCCTCGACCTCGCGAGCCTCGAATCGGTCCGCGCCTTCGCGGCCTCGTTCCTGGCCTCGCACGATGCGCTGCACGGGCTCGTGAACAACGCCGGGGTCATGAACACGCCGAAGGGGAAGACGAAGGACGGCTTCGAGACGCAGCTCGGCACGAATCACCTCGGCCACTTCCTGCTGACGGAGCTCCTCTTGCCGGCGCTCGCGAAGGGCGCGCCCTCCCGGATCGTCGACGTGTCGAGCTGCTACCACGACGTCGCCATGGGACGGCGGGGCACCATCGACCTCGACGACCTGCACTTCGAGCGCCGGAAGTACGACGGCTGGCAGGCCTACGCCCAGTCCAAGCTCGCGAACGTGCTGCACGCGCGGCAGCTCGCGCGGCGGCTCTCCGGCAGCGGGATCACCGCGGTGAGCGTGCATCCCGGCTGGGTGCGCACGCGGCTCATCCGGTCGTCCATGCCGGTCTGGGCGCAGGACCACGTGCTCAGGCCCTTCCTCCGCATGGCCGGGATGATCGAGCCGTGGGAGGGTGCGCAGACCACGCTCTACGCGCTGCTCTCCCCCGACGTCCCCTCCCACCCCGGCGCCTACTTCAGCCAGCTCGGGCTGTACCGGGACAAGGCGGCGAACGCGGGCGGTTGGCCGCTGCGGTCGCCGAACCCGCAGGCCCACGACGACGCGCTCGCCGAGCGGCTCGAGACCGCGAGCCGGAAGCTCGTGGGGCTCTCGCCCATGCCCGCCTTCCTGGCGAGGCCGCTCGACCTCCCCCGGTAGCTACGGAGTCGCCGTGTCGAAGGCCCGCCGCAGCGCCGCGAGGTCGAGCTTCCGCATCTGCAGCATGGCCCGGAACGCGGCCTCGGCGCCGGGCGAGTCGGGGGCGCCGAGCAGTTCCCCATGGCGGTGGGGATCACCTGCCAGGAAAGGCCGAATCGGTCCTTGAGCCAGCCGCACGGACCCTCCGCTCCCCCGTCGGTGAGTCGGGACCAGTAGTGATCGACCTCCTCCTGGCCGTCGCAGAAGACCTGCAGGGAGACGGCCTCGGTGAACCTGAACTGGGGTCCCCCGTTCAGCGCGACCACGGGCTGGCTCCCCAGGTGGAAGGCCACCGTCATCACCGATCCGGCGGGCTTCCCGTGCACCTCGAAGCCGGCCTTGCCGTACCGGGAGACGTGATCGATCGCGGACCCCGGGAAGATGGAGACGTAGAACTGCGCTGCCTCCTCGGCCCGGGTGTCGAACCACAGGCAGGGTGTGATGCGGGTCGTGATGGCCATCGGTCGTCTCCTCTGCGGTCGTGTCCCCGCCCGGTTCACCCTCCGGAGAGCGCCTGGACGATCTGCACCGACTCCCCCGGCACGAGCTTTCGGCCGAGGTCGAAGACCTGCTCGCCGTCCACGAAGAAGCGGACGTGGGGGCGCATCCGGTCCTGCTCGTCCACGATGCGAAAGCGCAGGCCGGGATGCCGGCGGTCCAGGTCGCGCAGCACCTCGTCGAGCGTGCCGCCCTCGGCGTCGACCTCGGACGCGCCGGTGTAGGAGCGGAGCGGGCTGGGGACGAGCACCTTCATCGGGCCGGGTACCCCGTCTCCACCGCGTAGATCTCCGGGAGGTGCCGGGCCACGCAGCCGAAGCGGCCACCTTCGTCCCGGCTGGCCCAGAGCTCGCCCGAGGTGGTGCCCAGGTACAGGCCGACCGGGTCCCCCGCGTCGGCCGCCATGGCCTGGCGCTTCACGGTCCACCAGGCGTCGCGCCGCGGGAGGCCGCCGTCCTGGCGGCGCCACGTCCTGCCGCCGTTCCGGGTCACGTAGGCGGCCGGCTTCCCGCCCGGGCTCGTCCGCGGCCACACGGTGGAGCCGTCCATCGGGAACACCCAGGCCACGTCGGGATCGCGCGGGTGCACGACCATGGGGAAGCCGACGTCTCCTGCCGCCTTCGGCATCGACTTGCCGATCCGCGTCCAGGCGCGCTCCGGCCGGTCGATCCGGTAGATGCCGCAGTGGTTCTGCTGGTAGAGCCGATCCGGGTTCGAAGGCGACATCCGGACGCAGTGCGGGTCGTGGAACGCCACGTTGGCCGGGTCGAAGCCCTCAACGACCTCCATCCCGGCGACGAGCGGGTGCCACGTCGCCCCGGCGTCCTGCGACTCGTGCACGCCGCCGCTCGACATCCCCAGGTAGAGGTGTGCCGGATCGCGTGGGTCCACGATCACCGAGTGGAGCTTGGGCCCGTCCGGGGTGCCGTCCTGCGCGCCCCCCATCCACGCGCGGTAACCGGGGTCGTCGTTCAGTCCGGCCACCGGGGACCAGGAGACTCCGCCGTCCCCCGACCGGAAGAGACCGTGCGGCGAGGTCCCGGCGTACCAGGACCCGGGCTCCGACGGGTGCCCCGGGGTGAGCCAGAAGGTGTGGTCGACCACCCGCCCCTTCTCCCCGTCGGCCGCCTTCGGGAAGGCCGGCGGCCGGGACGACTCCTTCCAGGTCCGCCCCAGGTCGGTGGAGCGGAAGACGGTGGGGCCGAGGTGACCGGTCTTCGCGGCGGCGAGCAGGGTCCGGCCGTCGCGAGGGTCGAGGACGAGATGGTGGATGACGTGGCCGAGGAACTTCGGGCCGCTCGAGCGCCAGGTGCGTCTCGCGCCGTCGCCGTGGAAGATCCAGGCGCCCTTGCGCGTGGCGACGAGGACGACCGGGGGACGGGATGGACCCTTCCTTCCGTGTCTGGTTGCCATGAAGCTCCCTCCGGTTCAGCGCGACTGCGGCCGCCCGACCTTCGCCCGCTGCTTCCTCTCCGAGTCCAGCCCCGCCAGGTACGCATCGATCGGGGTTCGCGTGCCTGCGGATGCCCGGCTCAGGCTTCGTGGGGCGGGTTTCATGGGCGGCTCCCGGATGCGGTTCTCGATAGCGCGGTACGTCGCGCGTGCAACGAGGAGTTCGTCGGCCTCACGCCGGTGGTGAGCGTCCGCTTGCATGCGCCCTTGCCGCCCTCGGTGGCGGCGTGTCCTCTCCCGGTACGAGTGGACGACCGACGAGATCCCCTGCGCCGGCGCGCGCCTCCGCAAGGCCAACGCGGCCCGGACTGAACCCATCCCCTTGGCGCCGAGGACCGTCCGTCCCACGGACTGTCGGCCAGATGGGGTGCAAGGACACGCTGCATTGACAGCGTTTCCGCGCGATTCGCCTCCTTCCCGCGAGGCCTCGAGGCAGCACCCCTCACACCTCCTCCGAGACCCGTACGGCCACGATCCGTTTCCCCGGCGAGGTTCGCGATCCGCGGGCGCGATGTCGCGTCCGGCGCGGACCTCGCGCGTTTCAGGAGGCCCGACCTCGCATGAGAAGGTGTCCTCATGAACGACACCGCTCTCGCCTCCTCGCGTCACCTGGCCGATCTCCTCCGCCGCGAGCACGGTTGCCTGGCCGACTTCCTCGTCGCGCTCGCCGAGTTCGATCGTGCTGGGACGTACCGCCAGCTGGGCTTCGCAAACCTGTTCGACTACCTCCTCCGGGAACTTCAGCTCTCCCGCGCGGCGGCCCACTACCGGAAAGTCGCGGCCCGCCTCGTGGGGAGGTTCCCCGAGGTGGTCGAGCCCCGTCGCGACGGTCGCCTCTGCATCTCGGGCGTCGTGGCCCTCGCGAAGGTCATCACCGAATCGAACCGGGCCGAGGTCCTGCCGCAGTTCTTCCACTGCTCGAAGCAGGAGGCCCGGGAGGTCGCCGCGGCGATCGCTCCCGTCGCCGTGGTACCGCGGAAGACTTCCGTGACCGCGGTGGCGATGAATGTGACCGAGCATCGGCCGGTGGAGGAACTTCCTCCCGCGCCGTCCAGTGCACTGGCTGGACAAGTTCGCCCAGGCGAACTGGCGGCAACCATTCCGGAGAAGCAGCGACGAACCACCGTCGACCCGCTCACCTCCTCGCTCCGCCGACTCCACCTCACGGTCTCGACCGCCCTCCTCGACAAGTTGAAGCGCGCGAAGGCGGGACAGTCGCACGTGCAGCCCGGGGCGACTGACGAGCAGGTCATCGACGCCGCGCTCGACCTGCTCCTCGCGCGGCAGGAGAAGCGCAGCGCCACGGTTCCGGCGAAGGTGAGGCGAGCGGTGCGGGAGCGGGACGGCCGCCGGTGCCAGTGGCCGACCCACGACGGCGGCGTCTGCGGTTCCACGGTGCGCCTCGAGATCGACCACGTCGTACCGCGCGGCCGGGGTGGTGCGGACACGGTCGACAACTGCCGGGTCCTCTGCGACGTCCACAACAGGGAAGCCGCGAGGAGGGTCTACGGCGACGACCTCATCGACCTCTTCGCGCCCCGCGCGCGGGAGCCGGTCGCCCCGTACGTTCCCGGGGTATCATCCGGACCGCACCCACCATGTCCGGCCCCCCGACCGACACGCAGGAGCCCGCCGCCGAGCCGCCGAGCCGGTGGCTCCTCCTCTCGCTGCTCCTCGGCATCGTCGCCGTCGACCAGCTCACGAAGTGGATCGCCCTGTCCTTCCTCCCCCACGGCAGGCGCTTCAGCTTCCTCGGGGACACCTTCCGGCTGGAGCACGCCCGCAACCTGGGAGGCTTCCTCGGGGCCGGCGCGGGGCTCGGCGCGGGGGCGCGAGGCGCCATCTTCCTGTGGGGCGTGGCGGTCGTGACGCTCGCCGCGGTGGTGGGCGCCCTCTCCGGGCGGTTCCCCCGCTGGCAGGCCGTCGGGATGGCGCTCGTGGCCGGCGGCGGGGCCGGCAACCTGATCGACCGGGTCCGGACAGGCAGCTATGTGGTCGACTTCATGAACGTCGGGGTTGGCTGGCTCCGCACCGGGGTCTTCAACGTCGCCGACATGGCCATCATGGCCGGCGTGGGGCTCATGCTCCTGTCGGGGCGCCCGCGTGGAGCCGGGAAGACACGCCGTTAGGCTCCACAGTTCTCTCAGCTCCCCTGGATCGAGGAGACGCCATGCAAGACCCCTTCCGCCCCGACCTGCTGCAGGGAAAGACCACCC
>JBAVCR010000666.1:0-3980 GCA_049586815.1 Anaeromyxobacteraceae bacterium | reverse complement strand
GGCCCGCACCACGGCCACCCCGGGCGCGGCGCGGAGCGCCCGGGCGGCGAGCGCGAGGCGCGCCCAGCGGTCCCCCAGGTTCGAGCCGACGGCGACGTAGGCGCGCACGGGCTAGGTCACCGGGTTCTTCAGGACGCCCACTCCGCTCACCTCGACCTCCACCCAGTCGCCGCGCCGGATGGGGCCGACCCCCTCGGGCGTGCCGGTGGAGACGAGGTCGCCGGGGAGGAGCGTCATGACGTGCGAGACGAAGGACACGAGCGCGTACGGGTCGACCACCATGTCGCGGGTGGAGCCGCGCTGCCGCTGCTCGCCGTTCACGCGGCAGGTGACGAACTGGTCGAGCGGGTCGAGCGCCGTCTCCACCACCGGGCCGATGGGACAGAAGGTGTCGTAGGACTTGGCGCGGGTGAAGTGCTGCTCGGCGCGCTGGATGTCGCGGGCCGAGACGTCGTTCAGGCAGGTCCATCCGAAGATCGCCTCGCGGGCCTCGACCGCCGACCCGCGGGTGATGGGGCGGCCGATGACCGCGGCCAGCTCGGCCTCGTGGTGGACCTCCCTCGAGGCCTCCGGGATGCGGATCTCCTGCATGGGGCCGACGATCGCGGTGGACGGCTTGATGAAGAGGAGCGGCTCCTTCGGCACCTCGTTGCCGAGCTCCTTCGCGTGGGCCCGGTAGTTGCGCCCCACGCAGACCACCTTGCTCGGGAGCACGGGGGCGAGCAGCGTGACCTCCGCGAAGGGGATGCGCGGACCCTCGGGGAGGCCGCCCGCCCAGGGCGCGGCGCCGAGGGCGCGCACCCCGTCGCCCTCGAGGACGCCGTAGCGCTCCTGCCCGGCGCGGGAGAACCGGCAGGTCCTCACGGGGCCCCCCGCAGGCCGAGCACGTCCAGCATGTCGTGGAGGCCGGGCTTCCGCCCCTTCACCCAGAGCGCGGCACGGAGCGCGCCGCGGGCGAACTGGTCGCGCGAGGTGGCGCGGTGGGTCACCTCGAGCCGCTCGCCCTGCCCGGCGAAGTAGACGGTGTGCTCCCCCACCACGTCGCCCCCGCGCAGCGTCATGACGCCGATCTCGCGGGGTGTCCGCTCCCCGACCATGCCGTGGCGGGCGTAGACCACGTCCTTCTGGGCGTCGCGCCCCAGCGCCTCGGCCGCCACCTCGGCGAGCCGCACCGCCGTGCCGCTCGGCGCGTCCTTCTTCTTGCCGTGGTGCATCTCCACGATCTCGACGTCGTAGGCGTCGCCGAGCACGCGGGCCGCCTGGGCCACCAGCGCGAACATGACGTTCACGCCCACGCTCATGTTGGGGGAGAGCACCACCGGCACGCGGGCCGACGCCTCGCGGATGCGGGCCTTCCCGTCCGGCCCGATCCCGGTCGAGCCGATGACGATGGCCACGCCCGCGGCGGCCGCGGTGGCGGCGTTCCGCACCGAGACCTCGTGGCTCGTGAAGTCGATCACCACCTCGGCGCCCGTTCCGGACAGCGCCGCCGCGAGGTCGTCCACCACCGGGACCCCGAGTCGCGGGAGCCCGGCCGCCTCGCCGGCGTCGCGCGGGCCGGCGTAACCGGGCCGCTCCACCGCGCCCACGAGCCGGAGCCCGGGGACGTCGCGCATCATCCGCAGGATCTGCCCGCCCATGCGGCCGGCCACCCCGGTCACGACCACGTTCACCATGTGCACCTCCACGAGGATGGGGCCGCGGGCGAGCCCGGGGACCTAGGCGGCCACGACGAGGCCGAAGCGGACCATGGCGTCGCGGACGCGGGCCAGGCTCGCGTCCGACACCTGCCAGAGCGGCAGCCGGATCTCGGGTCCGGCCTTGCCGAGCAGCGCCACCGCGGCCTTCACCGGCCCGGGGTTGGTCTCGACGAACATCACGCGGTTCAGCTCGGCCATGGCCACCTGCCGCGCGAGCGCGGTGGCGTGGTCGCCCTTCAGCGCCGCCACCACGAGCTCCTTCATGGCGCGCGGCGCGATGTTGCCGATGACCGAGATGACGCCGTGGCCGCCGCAGGCGATGTAGGGGAGCACCGTGAAGTCGTCGCCGGAGAGGTAGGAGAGGGAGTCCTTCCCGCACAGCTCCACCAGCTGGACCTGCCGGTCCATGCTGGCCGTCGCCTCCTTGATGCCGGCGATGGCCCCCTTCTTCACGAGGCGCGCCACGGTCTCGGGCAGGAGGTCGACGGAGGTGCGGCTCGGGACGTTGTAGGCCACCACCGGGAACCCGACCACGTCCCAGATCTTCATGTAGTGGCGGTAGAGCCCTTCCTGCGTCGGCTTGTTGTAGTAGGGCGTCACCACCAGGGCGGCGTCGGCGCCCAGGTCCTTCGCGAGCTTCACCGCCTCGACCGCCTCGGCGGTGGAGTTGGAGCCGGCGCCGGCGACGATCTTCACCCGGCCCCGGGCCGCCTCGATGCAGGTGCGGATCACGTCGGCCCGCTCGCGGGCCGTGAGGGTGGCGCCCTCGCCGGTGGTGCCGCAGGGGACGATGCCGTCCGTCCCCTCGCGCACGTGCCACTCGACGAGCTCGCGAAGCGACGCCAGGTCCGGCTTGTCGTCCCGGAGCGGCGTGACGATGGCGACCATCGCGCCCTGGAGCTTCATGTCGTTCCTCCGCGAAAGTGGGGTGAAGACTCTAGCCCATCCGGCGGCGCGCCGGGAACCGCCGGCCTGCCGGGCGCGCCTTCTCGCCGCGGACGAGGTCGGGCCAGGTCTCCCGCTTCCGGGCGAGGAGCGCCCGGTCGCCGTCGACCAGCACCTCGGCGGCCCGGGGGCGGGCGTTGTAGTTCGACGACATGGCGAAGCCGTAGGCCCCGGCCGACCGCACGCAGAGCAGGTCGCCGGCCTCGGGAACGGGCATCTTCCGCCCCTGGGCCAGGAAGTCGGACGACTCGCACACCGGCCCCACGACGTCCACGGTGCCGGGCTCCCGGGCCTCGGCCCCCACCACCTCGATGTCGTGGTGGGCCCCGTAGAGGCTGGGACGGACGAGGTCGTTCATGGCGGCGTCGACCACCACGAAGCGCTTCGAGCCGCTGCGCTTCACGTAGAGGACGCGGGTGAGGAGGACCCCGGCGTTGCCGACGAGCACCCTCCCCGGCTCGAGGATCACCTCGCCCTTCCAGCCCTTCATGGCCCGGCCGACGGCGGCGCCGTACTCGTCGGGGTGCGGGGGGTTCTCGTCGCGGTACTGGATGCCCAGGCCGCCGCCGATGTCGAGGTGGCGGAGACGGATGCCGGCGCGGGAGAGTTCGCCGGCGAGCGTCCGGACGCGGGCGATGGCGTCGAGGAACGGGACCACGGTCGTGATCTGCGAGCCGATGTGGCAGGCCACGCCGCGCACGTCGAGGGCCGGGTCCTTCGCGGCGAGCGCGTAGAGCTTCCGGGCGTCGTCCACAGAGACCCCGAACTTGGACTTCTTCAGGCCCGTGGCGATGTACGGATGGGTCTTCGGGTCGACGTCCGGATTCACCCGGAGCGCCACGGGGGCCCGGACGGAGAGACGGCGGGCCACCACCGAGACGCGGGCCAGCTCGGGCCCGCTCTCCACGTTGAGGCAGCGGACGCGCTGCGAGAGGGCGAAGGCGATCTCCTCGTCGGTCTTCCCCACCCCGCTGAAGACCACCTTGCGCGGGTCGCCCCCCGCCTTCAGCACCCGGTAGAGCTCCCCTCCCGAGACGATGTCGAAGCCGGCGCCCAGGCGGGCGAGCAGGTCGAGCACGGCGAGCGATCCGTTCGCCTTGGCGGCGTAGCAGACCAGGTGGCGGATCCCCGTGAGCGAGCGATCGAGCACCTTCCAGTGACGGCGCAGCGTGGCCGAGGAGTAGACGTAGAGCGGCGTCCCGTAGGCCGCGGCGAGCCGCTCGAGCGGGATCTCCTCGGCGTGGAGCGTGCCGTCCCTGCGCTGGAAGTGGTTCACCGTTCGCCTCCTGGGGCGGGAGCCGCTGCGGGGGCCGGAGCCGTCGCGGGGGCCGGGGC
>JBAVCR010000665.1:0-6176 GCA_049586815.1 Anaeromyxobacteraceae bacterium | reverse complement strand
CCGCCATCCAGCCGGCCGCGGCCCCGGCGAAGAGGAAGAGCGGGCGGAGAAGGCCGGCGAGCGCCCCGAGCAGGGAGGCGACGGCGAGGAGCGCGAGCAGGGCCGCGTCGAGGAGCACGCGCGCCCTACTTGATGCGGAAGTCCTGCTTGGGACGGTTCTTCTCGGCCTGGGCGAGCAGCTCCTTGAAGCGCTCGTTGCCCGGCTCGTAGGCGAGCGCCATGCGCAGGTTCCGCTCCGCCGACTCCCAGCGCCCGGCCTGGGCGTCGGCGATCGCGGAGGCGTAGAACTTCCGCCCGTTGGGGGTCTGGCCCAGCTGCTCGACCGCCCTCTTCTTCTGCTCCTCCTTCACCGCCGCCTCGTCGTCCTCGGAGAAGCGGAGCTTGCGCTCCCGGTCGGGGCCGGCCACGTCGGCGGCGTACTTCCGGCGCCGGGCGTCGTCGCGCAGCACGGTGTAGGCCTCGTTGATGCGCCGGTAGACGCGCCCCACGGCGTCCCGGAGCGCCTCGTCGTCGACCGCGGCGTAGCGGTCGGGGTGGTAGACGCGCGACTCGCGGTGGTAGGCGGCGCGGATCTCCGCCGGCGTGGCGGTGACGGTCACCTTGAGGACCGCGAAGTAGTCGATCTGGTCGAGCGCGCCGGCCAGGGTCTCGACCTCGATGCGGAAGGAGGCGTCCATGCCCGTCGGTCGCTCGCGCCTCAGCTCGCCGGGTGGCCCGCCAGCACGACCTCGGCGTTCTTGTCGATGGCGCTCTGGATGTCGGACTCGGTGAGGCCGGAGGAGAGGTGGATGGTGGTGGAGGCCTTCTGGCGGGTCTCGGTGTCGGTGGCCGAGACGTTGACGATGCCGTTCGAGTCGATCTCGAAGGTGACCTGGATGAGGACCTCGCCCCGGTAGCCGATGCGGAAGCCGGAGAACTCGAACTCGCCGAGGAACTCGCACTCGTCGGCGCGCTTCGACTCGCCCTGGTAGACGCGGATGCGCACCCGGTCCTGGCCGTCGCGGCTCGTGGTGAAGGTCTTCGTCTTCTCGATGGGGATGGGGGTGTTCTTGTCGATGATGGGCTCGGCCCATCCCCCCGCCGTCCCCACCCGCAGCGTGAGCGGGGTGACGTCGAGCAGGTAGCTCGCCTGCCCGGCTCCCGGGGCGCTGCGGTTCTGCAGCGCGGCCGCCTGGATGGCGGCGCCCTGGGCCACCACCTCGTCCGGGTCGATCCCGGTCATCGGCTCCTTCTGGAAGTAGTGGCGCACGCTCTGCCGGATGATGGGGAGCCGGGTGGGCGCGCCCACCAGGATGACCGCGTCGATGTCGCCAGCGGTCATGCGGGCCGACTGCAGGGCCTCGTCGCAGACCTTGAAGGTGCGCTGCACGAGGTCCATGACCATGCGGTTGAACTGGTCGGCGCCGAGGGCCTGCTCGAGGTCGAGCACCTTGCCCTCGGGGGTCTGGCAGATGCCCTCCACGTGGATGGCGGCCTGGCCGTCTCGCCCCACGTCGATCTTGGCCTTCTCGCCGGCCTCCTTGAGCATCTGCAGGCAGAACTTGTTCTGGCGGAGGTCGATGCCGTGCCTGGCGAGGAAGTCCTCGGCCAGCCAGGCCATGATGCGGTCGTCGAAGTCGTCGCCGCCCAGGTAGGTGTCGCCGGCGGTGGCGATGACCTCGAAGACGTCGCGCCCGATCTCCAGGATGGAGACGTCGAAGGTGCCGCCGCCCAGGTCGTAGACGCAGATGCGCTGCGAGATGTCCTTGCCGAACCCGTAGGCGAGCGCCGCCGCGGTGGGCTCGTTGATGATGCGCAGCACGTCGAGGCCGGCGATGCGCCCCGCGTCCTTGGTGGCCTGGCGCTGGTTGTCGTTGAAGTAGGCCGGGCAGGTGACCACCGCCTTGCGCACGTCGCGCCCCAGCGCGGTCTCGGCGATGGCCTTCATCTCCTTCAGGACCAGCGCGGAGATCTCCGGGATGGCGAGGACCCGATCACCCACGCCCACCCGCACCGAGTTGTTGGGGCCCTCGACGATCCGGTACGGCATGACCGCCTGGGCCTTCTTCACCTCGTCGGAGAAGAAGAACCGGCCGATGAGCCGCTTGGCCGAGTAGACCGTGTTCTCGGCGTTGGTGATGATGTTGCGCTTGGCGCTGTTCCCGACCAGCACCGTGCCGTCCTCGAGGAAGCTCACCACCGAGGCGTGGGTGCGCTCGCCCCACTCGTTGGTGAGGACCTCGGGCTTCCCTTCGATGACCGTGGCCACGGCGCTGTAGCTGGTGCCGAGGTCGATGCCGACCGCGATGTCGTCGCTCATGGACCTTCCGTCGATGGGGGTGCGGGGATCGTAGGCCCCGCCCGCGCGGGGTGTCAAACGATTGCCCACGGCCGGGGCATGAACACCTTCTCCCACGTCTGGAGCGCGAAGCGGTCGGTCATCCCGGAGAGGAAGTCGGTCACCGCCCGGGGCAGGTCCTCGCCGGCCCGCGGCGCGACGCCGAAGCGGGCCCGGAGCCGCTCCCCGTCCTCCCCACACCACCGGTGCAGGTCGGCGAGGATGCGCTGCGCCTTGCCGAACTCGTCCTGCACCACCGGGTTCTCGTAGACGCGCTGGTAGAGGAAGTCGCGCAGCGCGAGCAGCGCCCCGTGGACGTCGGGGGACATGGCGATGTGCCCCCCGCCGTCGATGTCGGACGAGCGGATCACGTCGGCGATGAGGTGGTGGAGGCGGACCGAGTGGCGATCGCCGAGCACGCCGGCGATGTCGCGGGGGACCTCGTCCTCGCGGAGGAGCCCGCCCCGCACCGCGTCGTCGAGGTCGTGGTTCACGTAGGCGACGATGTCGGCGAGGCGCACCACCTCGGCCTCGAGGGTGAGCGCCTTCGCCCCCCCGCCGGCCATGAGCACGTGTCCGCGCCCCTTGGAGTGGCGCAGCACCCCGTCGCGCACCTCGACGGTGAGGTTCAGCCCCTCCCCGTCCTTCTCCAGGACCTCGACCACCCGCACCGACTGCTGCACGTGGTGGAAGCCGCCCGGCGAGAGCTGGTTCAGGACCCGCTCCCCGGCGTGGCCGAAGGGCGTGTGCCCCAGGTCGTGGGCCATCACCATGGCCTCGACCAGCATCTCGTTGAGGCGGAGGGCCCGGGCGATCGAGCGCCCCACCTGGGCGACCTCGAGCGTGTGGGTGAGCCGGTTGCGGTAGTGGTCGCCGCGGGGGGCCAGGAAGACCTGGGTCTTGCCCATGAGCCGGCGGAAGGACTTCGAGTGGAGCACCCGATCGCGGTCCCGCTGGAAGGCGGGGCGCATGTCGTCCTCGGGGTCCTCGCGGTCGCGCCCGCGCGAGCGGGACGAGAGGGCGGCGCGGGGATGCAGGCTCGCCGCCTCCTGCTCCTCGAGCATGGCGCGGATGGTGGTGGCCATGGATGGGCTTGTAACCCGGGGCGGGGCCCCTGTCGTCTCCATCACCGCGGGATGGACAGGCTCGCGTCGAGGAGGAGCACGAGCAGGTTCGAGAGCGCATGGGCCACCGCCGGCGCCACCACCCCGCCGGTCCGGGCCCGGAGCCAGCCGAAGAGGAGGCCGGGGAAGAAGGTGGCGAGGCGCCAGGGCTGGAGGGTGACCAGGTGGCCGGCGGCGAAGAGGGCCTGCGTGGTGAGGAATCCGGGGCCGATCTCGGCGCCGAGGACGCGACGGCCCCGGCCGGAGCGGCCCCATGCCGTCTGCATCCAGCCCCGGTAGAAGAGCTCCTCGGGGAGGGCCACCGCGACGAGCTGCACGACGGCGGCGAGGAGGAAGCCGGGGGGGAGGCGCGGCGCGATGGCGGTGGGGACGCCGGCCAGGCGGAACGCCCCGAGGAGCGCCGCGGCGAAGAGGGGCAGCACGACGGCCGACACCCCGATCCCGGCCGCGATCCCCATCCCCCACGCGCGCCAGGTGCGTCCGTCACCCGCTCCCCACCAGGGCAGGCCGTAGGCGCCCCAGCCCTCTCCCCGGGCCCGCAGGCGCAGGTCCGGGACGAGCACGAAGAGGAGGGCGGCAACGCCGGCCAGGTTCCCGCGAAGGAGGCCGGTCGGCTCCAACGAGGCGAGCGCCGACGCGGCGGCGATGCCGACGACGACCACGAGCCAGGAGGCGACGAGTTCCCGGGGGGTCGGGGGCGCACCCCCGGAGGAGGCAGGGGCGGTCACGCCGGTCGCCGCTGGGCCCCGGTCAGGGTGTCGAGTGGCGCCGCGGAGTGGTTCACGATGGGGCGAGCCGGCCGGACCCGGCGAGGAGGTCATCATGCCTCACGCGGAGCTGGAGCGCGAACCCGCGGTCGCAGGGCGGTTCTACCCGGCGGACGGGGAGGTCCTCGCCGAGGAGGTGGCGAGCCTCCTCGCCGAGCGCCCCGGCGGCCGGGCCACCGCCGCTCCTCCCCTTCCCGCCCTGGGAGTCCTCGCCCCGCACGCCGGCTACGCCTACTCGGGCGCCGTCGCCGGCGCGACCTACGCGCGCGTCGACGTGCCGGACCGGGTGATCGTCCTCTGCCCGAACCACACCGGCGCGGGGCAGCGCGTGGCGGCCTGGCCGGGAGGGAGCTGGGTGACGCCGCTCGGTCGGGTCCCCGTCGACGAGGGCATGACGCGGGAGATCGTGCAGGCCGGACTCGCCGTGGAGGACCGCGCCGCCCACCGGCTCGAGCACTCGCTCGAGGTGCAGCTTCCCTTCCTGCAGCTGCGCCGTCCCGAGCTCGCCATCGCCGCCCTCTGCCTCGGCCCGCTCTCCTTCGAACGGTGCCGGGAGCTCGGCCTCTCGATTGCCGAGGTGGCGGGACGGCGCGGCGCGCTCGTGGTGGCGTCGAGCGACATGAGCCACTACGTGCCGGCCGCCGTGGCCCGCGAGAAGGACGGCCACGCCATCGAGCGCCTGCTCGCGCTCGACGCCCGGGGGCTCCACGAGGTGGTCTCGCGGGAGGGCATCACCATGTGCGGCTTCGTCCCTGCCACGGTGATGCTCGTGGCGGCGGTGGCCCAGGGCGCCCGGGAGGCCGAGCTCGTGCGGTACGGCAACTCGGGAGAGGCCACCGGCGACGACCGCAGCGTCGTCGGCTACGCGGGCGTCGTCGTGTCCTAGGCGCTGCGCCGGCGGCGCCGCAGCAGGAGGAGGAGCGACGCGGCCGCGGCGAGCGCCGGGGAGCCTCCCGCGGTGGAGCAGCCGTCCGGGGCCGTGGAGCACGGGTACCCCGGGACACCGGCCGGATAGACGCTGCAGGTCGACTGGGCGGCGTCGGCGGAGAGGCGCCGCTTCCGCGTCTCCCCGGCCGAGGCCCGTGCGTACATGGTGGATGCGCGCTCCTCGGAGTGCGCGAAGCCGAGGAAGTGGCCGACCTCGTGGGTGACCGTGTTCTGCAGGTCCATGGCGATGCAGCCCGACGTGACCGAGGCGCTGCAGGTGGGCGCCGGAGGGTCGACGCAGGTGAAGACGAAGCCGCGGTCGTCGTCGGTGATGGTGGCCGCGTCCACCTCGATGTCGGCGTCGAGGAGCTCGCCGGTCGAGACCCGGTAGGTGGTGGTGGTGACGGCGAGGAGGTGGTCGTGCTCCCAGCAGTCGTACCGGTCGGCGCAGGTTCCCTCCGCTCGGCAGGGGTCCCCATCGGGGACGACCGCATGCTCCCCCGTGCAGGGCCCCCGCCGGATCACCACCCGGTTCACGCCGTCGTTCCCGGTGGCGAACAAGGTCGAGAGCCCCTCGTAGGCGAGGTCGACGTCGGTGCACCGGATCGACGTCCCGGGGGTGCTGGCGGCCGACCAGGTCTCGAAGGACCGGCGCACGGCGAGCACGCGGTCGCCGCCGCTCCGGCACGCCGGGGTCCCCGCGGGATCGGCGAGCACCCAGGGGATGCGGCGGCCGGCCGCACCCGTGGGGTCGGGCCAGTGCTGGCAGGTTCCCTCGCTCGCGGGCATGCGGGGGATGGAGGGCGGGTCGGCGGCTCCGGCCGCGAGCGCGGCGACCGCGATCCAGGTGGCGAAGGTCACGGGGCGCGCACCCGCCGCTCCAGCTCGAGCACCGGCATGGGCTCGACGCGCCGCTCGCCCGGAGGCAGGGGCGCCTCCTCGAGGTGGAGCGCGTCGAGGCGCGGCACGGCCTGCCTCCCGGCCACCCGGAACTTCCCGGTGGCGAGGCCGAGGACGCGGAAGCGCCCCGGGGAGGTGGCG
>JBAVCR010000664.1:0-2970 GCA_049586815.1 Anaeromyxobacteraceae bacterium | reverse complement strand
CGCCACCTCGATCCGGGTGCCGGGGAGCGTCGCCTCGCGCGCGGCGGCCTCGATGCGCCGCAGTACCTCCTCGCCGTCGGCCGGCGCGAGGAAGCGGACGTCCACCTCGCAGCGGGCCCGGGCCGGGACGGTGTTCCGCGTGGTGCCGCCCTCGATGCGGCCCACGCTCACGGTGACGCCGCGCCCGTAGTCGGTGAGCCCCTGGACCCGGTCGACGAAGCGGGCGAGCGCCCAGATGGCGTTCCGCCCCTTCTCGTGGTCGCCGCCGGCGTGCGCCGCGACCCCGTCGGCCCGGACGTCGAGCGAGGTGATGCCCTTGCGCCGGGTGACGATGAGGTCGCGCGACCGCCCCGACTCGAGGCCCAGCGCCGCGCGGGCGCCGCGCACCCGGTCGACGAGGAGCGGCTGGGATCCCGGGGAACCCGCCTCCTCGTCGGCCACCACCGCCCCGCGCACCGCCACGCGGTCGAGCAGGCCGGCCTCGCGGAGCGCCCGCAGCGCGAAGATCCCCACCACGAGCCCGCCCTTCATGTCGAGCACGCCCGGACCCATGGCCCGGTCGCCGTCCGTGCGGTAGCCCTCGAAGACCCCGGGCGGGAAGACGGTGTCGGAGTGGCCGATGAGGAAGGTGAAGGGACCCGGGGCGCCGGAGGCGAAGAAGAGGTGGTCGCCGGTCCCATGGCCGGGGACCCGGTCCACGGAGAGTCCGAGCGCGGAGAGTTCGCCGGCGATCGCGGTGGCCACCGCGTTCACCCCGGCGGCGTTGCCGGTGAACGAGTTCAGGTCGACGAGGCGCCGGAGGAGCGCCTCCATCGGCGCGCGCTGGGCCGAGAGCCAGGAAACCGCCATCTGCAGGGGACGATCCACGCCGGTGACCTCCATCGGCCCGCGTGCCAGCGCGGCCGAGCCGGTATAAGGTTCCATCATGGCAGGACGCAAGCGCTTCCGGGCCGCGGTGATCGGCGGCTCGGGCTACGGCGGCGCCGAGATGATCCGTCGCCTCCTCGTCCACCCCGACGTGGAACTCGTCCGGGTGGCATCGGTGGACCTCGTGGGCGAGCCCCTCGGCGCGGCCCATCCGACCCTGGAGGGCCGCACCGACCTCGTCTTCCAGGACCTCTCCCCGGCCGCCGCGGCCGACGGGATGGACGTCGTCCTGCTCGGCCTTCCCCACAAGGTCACCGCGCAGAAGGTCCCGGAGATCGCCGCGCTCCCCGCGGTGAAGGTCGTCGACATGTCCGGCGACTTCCGCCTGAAGGACGCCGCCGCCTACGAGCGCTACTACGGCCAGAAGCACCCGCATCCAGGGATGCTCGCCGACTTCGTCTATGGCCTGCCCGAGCTGAACCGCGAGCGGATCCGCAAGGCCCGCTTCGTGGCCTCACCGGGCTGCTTCGCGACCACCATCGAGCTCGCCCTCCTGCCGCTCGCCCGGGCCGGGTTCCTCGAGGGCGTGATCCACGTCCAGGGCATCACCGGCAGCTCCGGGTCGGGCGCCGCCCCCCAGGCCACCACCCACCACCCGGTCCGCGCCGGGAACCTGCGGGCCTACAAGCCGCTCTGGCACCAGCACGTGCCGGAGATCGCGGAGACGCTCGCCTCGGCGGGGGCGCGCGACCTCGAGCTCCGTTTCGTGCCGGTCTCCGCCCCGCTCGTGCGGGGCATCCTCGCCACCGCCTTCGTCGAGCTCCCCGAGGAGTGGACCGAGGAGCGGGTGAAGGCGCTCTACCGCGACGCCTACGCCGGCGAGCCCTTCGTGCGCGTGCCGGCGCGGCGGCTCCCGGAGGTGGCGGCGGTGTCCGGATCGAACCACGCGGAGGTGGGGGTCGCCGCCGGCCCGGCTTGGCGGGGTCGCCGCACCGTGACCGTGGTCTCGGCGCTCGACAACCTGGTGAAGGGCGGCGCCGGACAGGCCATCCAGAACATGAACCTCGTCCTCGGCCTCGACGAGCGGGCCTCTCTCGAGGACTCCGGTCCCTGGCCTCCGTGAGGGAGACATGACGACTTCCCGGAAGACTTCGCTGGCGGCGGCGATGGCGATCGCGCTGCTCGTCGCACCCGCGGCGGCCCAGGAGGGCGGGCCACCTCCGCCCCCGCCTCCCGCTCCCGGCGCGATCCCAGCGCCCTCCCCGGCGACCCCGGCGGATCGCATCGAGCTTCCCCCGCTCACGAATCCGCCGAGCAACCGCCAGCTGCAGGGGAAGGTGGTCTGGTTCGACCTGCTCGCGCTCGACCCGGCGAAGGCGCGCCCCTTCTACGAGGGCGTGCTCGGCTGGAACTTCGAGGTCATCGGCGCCTACTCGGTCGCACGGGACGGCCAGGTCCCGGTGGCCGGGATCCTCCAGATGCCCGCCCCGAAGCCCGGAGCGGCGGCGCCCCAGTCCCGCTGGATGCCGCTCATCTCGGTGAAGTCGGTGGAGGCCGCCGCGGCCGCGGTGGTGAACGCGGGCGGGAAGGTGCTCGAGGGGCCCGGCAGCCTCGGGGCCCGGGGCCGGTACGTCGCCGTCTCCGACCCGCGCGGCGCCCAGCTCGTCCTCGTCACCGCGACCGGCGGTGACCCGCCCGACCTCGACGCGCCTCCGCCCGGCTGGATCTGGGCCGAGCTGTGGACCGACGACCTGAAGGGCTCGGCCACCTTCTACCGGAAGGTGCTCGGCTACGAGACCTGGCAGGTGGGGAGCGGGAAGGGGGCCACCTGGATCTTCGGCTCGGGCGGGCGCCCCCGCGCCCGCGCGGCCCGCATGCCCTTCGAGAAGGTCCCCGCCCAGTGGCTGCCCTACGTCGTGGTGAAGGACCTGCCGGCGGCGCTCGCCCGGGTGACCGGTCTCGGCGGCCACGTCCTCCGCAAGCCGGGCGCGAAGGGACCGCAGTTCGCGGTGGTCTCCGACCCCGGCGGCGCGGCCTTCGTCATGGAGCAGCGCCCCGAGCAGCCCGCCGAGGACGTGGCGCAGACCCCGGCCGGCGCCGGGA
>JBAVCR010000663.1:0-4341 GCA_049586815.1 Anaeromyxobacteraceae bacterium | reverse complement strand
CTCTTGGTGATGCGGCCGAGAGCACGGACCTAGTCATTCGATACGACAGGGTTCGTCGATTCTTGCGCTACCTCGAGTCCGCGGAAGTAGAGGAGTTAAGAACTGAGAGCAGGCGCTTCTCCCTCTACCGAGAAAGCTTGGTAAGGCAGATCCGCGCCCAGGTCGAGAAGGAGATCCAAGGAATTGAGCGCAAGACTCGAGTCTACTCATCATCTCGGTGACTGTACGGTGTGTGCCGTCAGCCACGGTTCCAGTTGTGCCCTGTGGCTACCGAGAACATCCGGCCGGCGCGCGGTACCGACGGGGAGTGCACGTTGTTCCTCGATTATTCGCCGGAGTTGATGCTCCCACCGCCAGACCAGCGTGCCTGGCGGCTGCCGCGTCGTCATGACGCCTGCGCTCAACTGTGTCCAAGACGCGTCCAAGGTTCGGCCGCTGGGAGCCTCCTCGGGGCCGATCTCAAGGGGAAATCGGACGGGAGTCCGCAGATCCAAACTGTGTCCAAAACGCGTCCAAACTTACGTGGAGTTGGGTAGCCCTGTGTACACTTGCGTGGACTCGCTCAACTACCCAACTCCGCGTCTTTTCAAGAATCCCTAGAGGTGACGCCCGTCTGCCCGGTTGATCCTCACGGCCTACGAATCCGAAGGCCACTGGTTCAAATCCAGTAGGGCGCGCCAGAAAGGGAAGGCCCCGCGGGCGGTTAGCCCGCGGGGCTTTTACGTTATGTGAAATCCGCGTCTCGGGCCGGAATCCGAATGCCATGGGTTCGCACGTCGGGTTTCGCCACCACGCAAGTCATTGATATTCCTGGACCGGGAACCGCGACCGCTTCCCATGGTTTACTCATGGTGAATTCTGTCCAGCCAGGATCCAGCAAACGAGATCGGTTGGCGCGATCGCCGACCCTCCCGTGGGCCTCGAGAGCGCCGCGAGGTGGAGCCTCCGGCGCCACCTCGAAACCTTGACGATGGCTTGGTATAGGTCCATGTTTGTCGTTAAAGCTTGACTAAGAATTGCTCTTGGGGAAGTTTCCTTCTACATGAGCCGCTACGAGACCCTCACCTGGCCCGCCGATCCCACCGTCCCCGGCGGGAGGTCCGAGCGCAGGTCGTTCCGCTACCAGGCGTTCGTTCCCGATCCGATCGCGGCCCTTCAGCTCTCCATCCCATCGAGCGTCGCGGCCTCCATCTCCGCCGCAGAACGCGCCGTTGACGCGCTCAACCGCGACCCTCCCCGACTGGCTAGCCTCGAGGTCTTGGCGCGGCGTCTGCTTCGCTCGGAATCCATGGCATCGTCCCGCATCGAGGGGCTCGTCTTGTCCCAGCGGCGTCTTGCCCGGGCGGAGGTGGAAGAGGATGCCACTCGTGACGAGACGGCCCGGTCGGTCCTGGGAAACGTCACCGCCATGGAGGAAGCGGTCGGGCTTGGCACCAATGCCAGGCCGCTCCGGCTCCGGGACATCTTGGCGGTCCATCGCACACTCATGCTCGCGACGACCACTCCGCAAATCGCTGGGAGGATCCGCACGGGCCAGAACTGGATCGGTGGCAACGCCTTCAATCCCGGCCGGGCAGTCTTCGTGCCACCCCCGCCCGCACGGGTACCTCCCCTCATGGACGACCTCGTCGACTTCATGAACCGCACGGACCTCTCGCCCGTCGTCCAGGCCGCCATCGCCCACGCCCAGTTCGAGACCATCCACCCGTTCGCCGATGGGAATGGCCGCGTGGGTCGCACGCTCATCCACGTCGTCCTCCGCCGTCGGGGTCTAGCGCCCCGCTACGTGCCGCCGGTGAGCCTCGTCCTCGCGGCCGACGCACGAGCCTATGTCTTGGGGCTAACCGCCTACCGAGATGGGCGCTCCGCCGATTGGATCGACATCTTCGCGACAGCCATCGGTCGAGCTGCAGAGAAGGCAATCGATCTGGCACGGCGGCTCGCTGATCTCCAGGCGGCCTGGAGGGAGCGCTCCGGCAAGCCTCGTCGCCACTCAAGCGTCGAGGCACTCATCGTCGCCTTGCCAGCCCACCCGATCCTCACGGTCGCTACCGGACAGAAGCTTCTGGGCCGATCGAAGCAGGCCGTGAACGGGGCCATCGCCGTCCTCGCCGAAGGCGGGGTTCTCCGCCCCCTCACCCTGGCCAGGCGCAATCGCGCCTGGGAGGCGCGGGAACTGTTCGACCTCGTGGATGACGTCGAGCGCGAACTGGCAGCGCCAGTCGACGAGGCACCCTCAAGGCCTTCTCCGCGCCGGCGAGATTGACCGAAACGCCTCGAGCGCCTCCTGCTCGGCGTCCGCGGGTCCGGGTCACGACCAAGCCGCCCAGCCCGCCGGGAGCCAACGGGGAAGCGGCGCCTGGCCGACATGCCCAACTGCATCTACTCCACCAAGACCAGGTTCGGATGGCCCGTCCGGCGGGCAGCGGCGAGTCCAGTTCGAGACCCATGAAGGGCCGGCGGAGACGCAGGCGTAGCGAGCGAGAACGATTCCTTACGACCCAAGTGGCGTGGCGGGAACAGTCCCGGAACAGTATCCGGGACCTACCCCCGTCGAGTCCGGCCGCCCACGCGCGCACCGCTCCCCCGACGTCCGGCGCGCTGCGCACCCCAAGTGCGCACGCCGACAAGAATGCGTGGTGAGGAGTCGCTCATGGCCAAGTCCTCGGTCGCCCCAATCCCGTTGTCGGTTCCGAGCGCGGCGGTAGCGCCACTTGTCGCGCCGACCGCTCCGCGCCCCGTCAGCCTTCTGGATTATGAGCGGATGGCAGCCAGCCGCTTGCCGAAGATGGCGTACGACTACTTCGCATCGGGAAGCGGAGACGAGGTGGCGCTACGCCGGAACCGCGAGGCGTTCGAGCGAGTCACCCTGCGCTATCGGGTCCTGCGGGGAGTGGGCGTGCCGGACACCTCGGTCGAGCTGCTGGGGCGGCGGCACGCGATGCCGGTGGTCATCGCGCCGACGGCATTCATGTGCTTGGCGCACCCCGACGGCGAGATCGCAGTGGCGCGCGCGGCCGCAGCTGCCGGCGTTACTCAAGGGCTCAGCACCCTATCCACGCGCAGCCTCGAAGACGTAGCGCGCGCCGCCCCGGGCCCGAAGTGGTTCCAGCTGTACGTGTTCCGCGATCGCGGCCTGACCGAGTCGCTAGTGCGCCGTTCAGAGGATGCGGGGTACGAGGCGCTGGTCGTTACCGTTGACGCGCCCGTCCTGGGTACGCGCGAGGCGGACGTTCGCAACCGCTTCTCGCTGCCTCCCGGTATGTTCCCCGAGAACCTGATGAACGACGAAACGCGCCGCGTGCTCGCCTCGGGAGAGGCGTCCGGCCTGGCGCAGTACTTCGCGGCGCGCATCGACCCGTCGCTCACGTGGGCCGACATCGACTGGCTGCGCTCCGTGACGCGCCTGCCGGTCCTCGTGAAGGGCTTGGTGCGAGGAGACGACGCCGCCGAGGCCGTCGCCCATGGGGCGGCGGGCATCGTGGTGTCGAACCACGGCGGCCGACAGCTCGACAGCGCGCCTGCGGGAATCGACGCGATGACCGAGGTAGCGGCGGCAGTGGCCGGGCGAGTGCCAATCTTGATGGACGGCGGCGTCCGGCGTGGAGTGGACGTCGTGAAGGCGATCTCCCGTGGCGCCAACGCGGTGCTCGTAGGCCGGCCGGTCCTGTGGGGGCTCGCGGCGGGAGGCGAGGACGGCGTGGGCGATGTCCTCGAAATCCTGCGAGCGGAGTTCGCGCAGACGATGGCGCTGTGCGGGTGCCGCACAGTGGGCGAGATCGGGCCGGACCTAATCAGCTAGAATCGGCTCCGGGCTTGATCCGATACGACGCACGGTCTGACTACGCCGCTGCCAGCCGTGTGACGTCCCCGTAGAACCTACGTCGGCTGGGAAGTTCCATCGTGGCCTCGGCTGCCAGGCCGCCTCCTGGAGCGGCGCGTGGAGGAGGACCGCCCCCGCGCCTCGGCCAGGGACCCTCTCATCGCTCGCGGATCGATCCGAATCGCATTGAGCACCCGGTAGTGTGGCAGTTGTCCCCGGTCGCAGAGTTTGTAGACCGTCGCCGGGCAGACCCCCAGTAAGTCGGCTACCTGGCGGACCGAGAGCAGCGGGCGGGCCCAGCGGCAGACTTCATCATCCGTCGTCACTTCGTCCAGCAAGGATCCAGCAAAATCCTTGCTCAAGCTTGCATGGATTTGCACATTTTTGCCTCTCTCGTCGGACACACTTCCCGTATTTGCACAGGCTTGCACGTCCTTGCACGTATTTGACGATACGTGAATATCCTCTACGAATCCGAAGGCCACAGCTTCGACTCGCGTGGGCTCGAATCGGACATC
>JBAVCR010000662.1:0-13768 GCA_049586815.1 Anaeromyxobacteraceae bacterium | reverse complement strand
TGCTGCTTCGCGAAGTCCGGGTCCACCATCGCCAGCGGGAGCGTGTGGAAGGCCAGATCCCACGCCGCGTACCAGGGGTACTCCCACTTGTCGGGCATCGAGATGATGTCCTCGTTCAGCATGTGGTCCCAGTCCCGGTTCCGGAACTGCTTGCTCCCGCGCTGGAGGGGACTCGCGTGGTGCTCCTTCAGCCACTGGTCCCCGTCGAAGAAGTAGAACTGCTTGCTCCAGAGCATGCCGGCCAGCGCCTGTCGCATGACGCTGGCCTGATCCGGCGAGGCCGAGGGCGGGATCACGCCGCGGTAGAACTCGTCCGCCTCCGAGAGCCTCGCGGCGAAGACCCGGTCGAAGTCCGCGAAGGGGCCCCCTCCTGCCTCGCCCCCGGCCGCGTCCGCTCCCGGGCCGCCGAGGCGCAGCCGGACCGTGGTCGACCCACCGGGGGCGATCGACGCGCGGTAGTGCGCCGCCACCTTCGTGCCCTGCCTCGCCGGGTTCACCCTGTCCTGCCTGCCGTGGACCACGAAGTCGTCGATGCCGTCCTTGACGTAGGGGCTCTCGCTCTTGCTTCCGGGGAAGAGCCGCTCGTTGTTCGTCTCGTTCTCGGTGAAGAGGAGCGGAACGTCACCCTCGCAATGCAGGGTGTACTTCCCGAGCAGGGGATGCGCCGCCACGACCGTGCTCGCGCCACCGGCTCCCACGACCTGCCCGAGCATCGGCTTCGCCGCCGGCCTCGCGATCCACGACGACCAGTCGTTCCGGAACCAGAGCGTGGGCAGGAGATGGATCTCGGCGGCCTCGGGTCCCCGGTTCACCGCCGTGATCTTCACCAGGATGTCCTCGACACCGCCCTTGGCGTATTCCACGAAGACGTCGAAGTAGCGGTCACCTTCGAAGACGCCGGTGTCGAGGAGCTCGTACTCCATCTCCTCCCGCGTCCGCCTTCCGTTCGTCCGGACCAGGTCGTCGTAGGGAAAGGCCGCCTGCGGGTACTTGTACAGGTACTTCATGTACGAGTGGGTCGGAGTGCTGTCGAGGTAGAAGTAGTAGTCCTTCACGTCCTCGCCGTGGTTTCCCTCGCTGTTGGAGAGGCCGAAGGCCCGCTCCTTCAGGATGGGGTCCTTCCCGTTCCACAGGGCGAGCGCGAAGCAGAGCCGTTGCCGGTCGTCCGAGATGCCCGCGAGGCCGTCCTCTCCCCAGCGGTAGGCGCGGGACCGGGCCTGGTCGTGCGTGAAGTAGTTCCAGGCGTCGCCGCCCTCGCTGTAGTCCTCCCGGACCGTGCCCCACTGCCGCTCGCTCAGGTAGGGGCCCCACATCTTCCAGGGGATCCCCTTCTCGCGGGCGTCGTCGAGACGCTTCTGCTCCACGGCGCCCGCGGGTCCGGCACTCGACTGCGACGTCTTCGCTCCCATTCGACACCTCCTCCTGCGCTGATCCGTCCCGGGGATCGCCGGCCGCCGCCTGGCGGCGCCAATCGCATGCCGGCTGGTGGAGCCCGGGACCGATCACTTCGCCGTGTAGCCCTTTCCCTCCATGCAGGCCGAGAACCCCTTCTTGAACTGATCCAGCTGCGCCTGCCCGGCTGCCTGGGCCTGCTGCTGGGCCTGCTGCTGCGCCGCGGCGGCGTCCTTCTTCTGGTCCTTCCGCCCCTTGACGGCGCCCACCGTGGCGCCGATGGCAGCGCCCTCGCCCGCGTCCCCGGCGATGGCGCCCACCGCGGCTCCACCCGCGGCGCCCTTCGCGGCACCCTTCACCGCTCCCCCCTTCTTCGCAGGCGCGGGAGCTGCCGCAGGAGCCGGCGGGGCGGCCGGGTCGAAGCCGGTCTGCTGCTTCGACCAGCCGTAGCACTCCGACTCGTCCTTGGCCTGCTGTTCGGCGGCCTGCCCCTTGGCCGGGAAGACCATGACTCCGAGTGACTGCCCCACCGTCTTGCTGGCCGGCGGAGGTGGCGCTGCGGGCGGCTGCTGGGCCGCGGCGTTCCCTGCGAGCAGCAGCGGCAGCGCGGCGGCGTGGAGGACTGCGAGCTTGCGAAGGGTCATCGGCGTCTCCTCGACGGTTGGGGGTCACCGGGTCCGCCACGATCGGCGGACCCGGTCGACCGGGGACTACACGTGCGGACCTACTTCTTCTTCGCCTTCTCGAGCTTGATGGCCACGGCCTCGACGTAGGTGGCGAGGAGCCTGTCCCCGACCTTCAGCTTCTCGAGCTGAACCTTGGGACCGGCCTTCACCTGGTAGACGTTCCCGCCCGGGCCGGTGAACGAGACCAGCCGCGTCGCGGCGTCGATCTTGGTCACGGTCACGGTGCCCCGCACCCCCGCGGCCGCCACGGCGCCGGGCGCCTGGTCCTTCTCCGCGCGACCACCGGTGGCGACGGCGGTCACGGGGACGTTTTCCGATCCGGCCGGCTGGAACTCGAGGGCGAGCCCCTGCTCGTACTCGATCCGGATGACGTCGCCGACGGCGAACTCGTCGAAGCGGGTCACCTCCGGCCCCACCTTGAAGGTCTGGGTCTCACCCGACCTGGCCTTCAGGGTGACGGTGCGTGCCGCGGCATCGATCGCCGTGATCGTGGCGGTGGCCTGGGCGGTCCGCTTCGCGGTGGCCTTGCCGGGGGTGCCCGTGTTGTCCACCACGACCGGGGCCGGTCCGGGTGCGGCCGGTGCCGGTGCCTTGGCGGGCGCCTGGGCGTTCGCGAGCGTGGCGAGGAGGACTGCGACGAGGGAGGCGAGCAGCATTCTCATGTGATTCTCCGATCTGGGCGGACGTGGGACGACTAGAAGTGGAACTCGGGGGAGGCGACGAGCTGCAGGCCGCCGATCCAGTAGCCGTTGTAGCCGCCGCCCTCGAGGACGAGGTCGAGGCCGACGCCGAGCCGGTTCGCGTTGAGGAACGAGGCGCCGCCGCCGATGCGGAACGCGCCACCCAGCTCCGAGTTCGGACCGAAGTACATGCCGCCGCCGATGCGGAAGCGACCCACCGTATCCTGCGTCGGGGGGCCGAACTTGGCCACGTAGTCGATCGTCGGCTCCCAGATGGTCGCGCTCCGCGAGACGCTCTGGGCGACGTTCCCCGAGTAGAGCGTGCCCGTGGCGGTCCCGAGGAAGACGTTGAAGCCGACGCTGAGGTTGTTCATCCCGCCCAGGCTCAGGTCGACCTGCGGACCCACGGTGAAGGGGATGTAGCTCACGAAGGTGCCGGACCCGCAGGTGTACGTCGGGTAGTAGCCCCCCCAGTAGTTGCAGTTGTAGTAGCCCGAGTTGAAGAAGCTCACGCCCAGGTTCACCCGCGCGACGTTGTTCCAGACCTGGAGCTGCTGGACCGGTTGAGGCTGCTGGCCGGGCTGGGTGAACGTGTACTGCGCCGCAGCGGGCGCGGCGAATGCCAGGGTTGCTGCGAGTACGGCCATCCGGATCGAGTTGCGCATCACGACTCCCTTTGTGAGTGCTTCGGTGGAAGCGGCGGAATGATCGCTCGACGTCCCCGACCCGGTCCGGGTCGGGCGGGCCCCTCCGCCGCGCCGCCGCGCAGCGTCGGGGGACCCCTGACCGGGGCCGCCGGCCTAGCCCATGCGCACCGGCGCACCGGGGAGCTTGTCACCGGTGACCTTCTTCCAGCGCTCCTCCACGAGCTCCTTGGCGGCCTTCTCCAGGAACTCTGGCGCCGCCCACTTGCGGACGTCGAAGTCGTTCTCGATGTACCCGTGGCTCCGCATGAAGTCCTTGCCGATCTCCACCGAGACGAGGTTCTGGGGCGAGAGGTTCGGCACCATGTCGATGTCCTTGATGCCCCGGTAGGTGTCCTCGACGTCCAGGTAGAAGGTCTGCTTGTCGAGGATGGCCGCGGCGGCGTGCTTGTGCTCGTTCGCCCAGCGTCCCACCTTGATCATGCCCTTCAGGAAGGTGACGACGAGCTCGGGGTGCTTCTCGGCCATGACGTCGGTGCAGGTGATGACCGCGGGGATGTTGGCGACCTGCAACGTCCAGTCCGGGTAGCGGGACAGGTCCTCGATGGCCTTGAACTTCCCGGTGGCCTCCTGGAGGTGCTGGAAGGGGCCGGTCTGGGTGTAGATGGCGTCGACCTTGCCCTTCTCGAGCGCCGTCTCGAGCGGCCGGAAGGCGAGGTCGCGCTTGTGGTCGCGCTTGAGCCAGAGCTCCGACGCGTTGTCCATGGGGTCGAGCATCTCGGGCTTGTCGTACCAGTCGTCGGCGTACGGGAACTCCACGATCCGGATGTCGGCGCGGGTCATCCCGTTCATCCGGAGCATGAGCTCGATCCCCTGCTCCTCCTGGATGCGCCACCAGTCGTTCTTGATGGAGTTGAGGCTCTTCGAGAGCCCGATCTTCTTCCCCTTGAGATCGATCATCCGGTAGATGTCGTCCCGGGCGCGCACCATCATGCAGCCGCCCTCGCGCGGCGCGTGCGTCACGCCGAGCAGCCGGGTCCGGCGGAGGTCGGCCTGCACGTGGATGGGCGGGAACAGGCCGCCGAAGCGGATCAGGTTCTCCATGTTGTGGATGTAGTGCGGGTACCAGTTGTTCCCGCGCTGGGAGCGGAGGAAGGCGTACTTCACGCCGATCTTCTTGTATTCCTCGCGGGTCCAGCCGAGCTCCTGGTCGACGTTGCTCGCCGAGACGAGCGGGCAGTTCGTGTAGTACACCTCGCTCCAGTCGAGCGGGACGGTGTCGGATCGCTTCTTGGTCGCGGCCATGGCGGGTTCCTTTCCTGGTTCAGTTGCTGCGCGTCTTGCGGCGATGGAGGGCGCTCATCTGGACGGCCCCGCGTCGAGGGCGATGCGTCCGAGGGGGCCGAACCACCGGACGGAGAGGCGCGCGAAGAGGACCATCAGCGGCAAGCCCAGCACGACCATGACGATGGCACGCTGATCGACCTCCGGCAGCGCGAAGAGGGGCGCGAGGGCCGCTCCGAGGTTCCTCGTCGCAACTCCCGCGCTGAGCACGATTCTCCGTTCGCCCGGGAGACCGGACCCCAGCCAGTGGCTGCCGGCCGTCATGACGCCGAAGAAGATGACCTGCGAGGCGACGGCCAGGCTGCCCATGATCCCGAGGAAGCCCCGCCCGTAGACGATGATGCACAGGATCGCCGTCGCGGCCGTGGCCACGAACGTCGCCTTCTTGACGACGGGGCGTGCCCGGCCGGCCGCAGGTGGCGCCAGGCGGAGGACCGCCATCCCCACGGCGAGGGGCAGGAGAACCATGATCAGGAGCGGTCGCGCGATGGCCCAGGGACCGACGTCCATTCCCGGGATCAGGAAGGGGACCGCCACGGGCATGAAGAGCACCGTCCCCGCCGCGGTCAGGAGCATGAACGCCGCGGTGTATCCCAGATCCCCCCCGGCCTTCCCGACCAGCATGGGAAGGAACGGCGCGCAGGGCGCCATTCCCATCAGGATGAGTCCCATCGCGTAGGGAGGGGCGAGCGGAAGCACCCGCGTGATGGCGTAGGCGATGGCCGGACCGAGCAGGAAGCCCCAGAGCACCGTGAGCAGGACGAAGCGCGCGTCCCGGAGGCCGCTCAGGGCACGCCGGGGGTCGAGCTTCAGCCCCATCTCGAGCAGGTTGCCCGCCATGAAGAGCACCAGCGAGATCTTCAGGGCGATGGTGAGGAACGGTGCCATCGGCGGCTCACCGCTCCCGGACCATCGCGCGGGAGAGCATCCCGCCGGACAGGTTTCGAGCCTTGAACCCGCTCTGCAGGAGGATCCGGGTTGCGTAGTACGCGCGCTGGGCCGACCGGCAGACGACGAGGATCTCCCTGTCCCTCGGGAGCTCGCCCAGGCGGGAGCGGAGCTGCGCCAGGGGGATGTTGACTGCGCCCGGGACCGACTCGACGACCAGCTCGACCGGCTGGCGCACGTCGAGGAGGAAGGCCCCGCCCGTCGAATCCCAGTGGGCGATCGGCATGTCCCCCCGGAGCACGTCGGCAGCCACCATTCCGGCGAAGTTGACGGGGTCCTTGGCGCTCCCGAACTGGGGCGCGTAGCACAGCTCGGCTTCCTCCAGGTCGTAGACCGTGGCCCCCATCTGGATGGCGAGGGCGAGCACGCCGATGCGCTTGTCGACGGCCGGTCCGTCGTGCCCGACCGCCTGCGCGCCGAGGAGACGTCCGTCCGACTTCCGGAAGATGACCTTCAGCCCGAGCATCTTCGCGCCGGGGTAGTAGCCGGCGTGGGAGTTCGGGAAGAGGTAGGCCTTCTCGAAGTCGTGGTCGCCCGCTCGCTTCAGGCTCTTCTCGCTCGCGCCGGTCCATGCCGCGGCGCCGCCGAAGAGGCCGATGATCGAGGTGCCCTGGGTGCCGCGGTAGCGGGCTTTGCGACCGGCGATCACGTCGGCGGCGATGCGCCCCTGCCGGTTGGCCGGCCCGGCCAGCGCGACGAGCCCCCACTGACCCGTGACGAAGTCCTTCACCTCGACCACGTCGCCGACGGCGAAGACGTCCGGGTCGCTCGTCCTCATCTGCTCGTCGACGCGGATGCCCCCCCTCTCGCCGATCGCGAGGCCGGCCGCCTTGGCGAGCCGGGTCTCGGGACGCACGCCCAGGGCGAGGATCACGAGATCGGCCGGGAGCTTCCTCCCCGACCTCGTCTCGACCTCGAGGGCCCCGCCATCGACCTGGCGAAAGCCCCCCACGCCGTCGCCCAGCGCCATGCGGACCCCGTGTGCCCCGAGGTGCTCCTCGACGAGGCGGGCGAAGTCCCCGTCGAGGGGAGCCAGCACCTGGTCGAGCATCTCGACGAGGGTCACCTCGAAACCGAGGTGGATCAGGTTCTCCGCCATCTCGAGACCGATGAAGCCGCCGCCGACGACCACGGCGCGCCGGACGGGCTTCACGAACTGGATGCCCGAATAGCTGTACATCCCGGCGAGGAACTCGCTCCCCCGCTCGATCCACTCGCGGATGGTCCGCGCGTCCGGAACGGTTCGCACCTCGAAGATCCCGGGCAGGTCGATCCCGGGCAGGGGCGGCCGGATGGAGGCGGCCCCGGTGGCGAGGACCAGCTTGTCGTACGACTCGGTGGTGACCTTCCCGGTCTCGAGGTCCCGGAGCTCGACGGTCTTCTCGTTCGGCGAGACGGAGATGGCCTCGGTGCGCGTCCGGACCTCGATCCCGAAGTTCCCCCGGAAGACGTCCTCGTTCGCCAGGAGCAGGCTCGCCTCCTTCGGGATCACGCCGGAGACGTGGTAGGGCAGCCCGCAGTTCGCGTACGAGACGTACGGGCCCCGCTCGACCATCAGGATCTCCGCCTTCTCGTCGAGCCTGCGCAGGCGCGCCGCACACGACGCCCCACCGGCGACTCCCCCCACGATGACGACCTTCATGACGGCTCCCTTGTCCGCGTGACTCCACCCGATGGCGCCGTTGAGTGGACCCGCCCGACGGCGGGCAGCAGATCCGTCGCGATCGCCCGCTTCACCACGTACTCGTCCGCGCCGGCCAGGAGCGTGGCCTGGCGCACGCTCTCCTCGTCGTGCACGCTGATGGCGATCACCTTGAGCCCGGGGCACCTCGTCCGCATGGCGCGAAGCCAGTCGAGGCCGCCATCCCGGGCGAGCGACACGTCCACGACCGCCACGTCGGGCTGCAGCCGGTAGGCCACGTCCTGGAGCGAATCCTTGTCGGCGACCATGACGACGGTCCCGAAGGCCGTCTCGAGCAGGCCGCGCACGCCCTCCACCAGTCCGTGGTGACGGTCGGCAAGCAGGACGCAGCTGTGGGGCCGCCTGGACACCCGCGGAGGCTACGAGAAGCGGGACGGGACGTGACCTGGGGAAACTACGAGGTCCGCCGGTGTGGATCTACGAGGACCCCGAGGAGGGGGGGAATCAGGAGCCGACGAGCCCGTGCTTGATGGCGAAGTGAATCAGCTCGGCGCTGCTGTGGAGGCCGAGGGACTCCATCATCTGGTACTTGTGGAACTCCACCGTCCGCGACGAGATCGAGAGGCTGGAAGCGATCTCCTTCGCCGAGCGCCCCTCCGCCAGCAGCTGGAGCACCTCCAGTTGCCGCGGGGTGAGGGCGGCGACCGGGTCCTTCGTCCCCTTGGGCCCCTGGGTCATGGCCTCGAGGACCTCGCCCGCGAGCTGCGGCGTCAGGTACGTCTTGCCCGACAGCGCGGCGCGGATGGCCTGGACCAGCTCGAACGGCGCCGAGTGCTTGAGCACGAAGCCCGAGGCGCCGGCCTCCAGCGCCCGCCGCGCGAAGCTCACGTCCCGGTGCATGGTGAGGAACACCACCGGCACGTCGATCCCGTCCTTCCGCAGCCGGAGCAGGGCGGCGATTCCGTTCAGGCGTGGCATGGCGACGTCCGCGACGATCACGTCGGGTCGCAGCCGCATGGCAGCCTCGACCAGCGCCACTCCATCCTCGGCCACGCCGACGAGCTCGAATTCGGCCGCCAGGAGGCTCTTCAGCGCCTCCGCCACCATGAGGTGGTCGTCGGCGAGGAGCACGCGAGGGAGCCGGCTCAAGGCCTGGCCTCCCGCGCCGGCACCCAGGCGATGACCGCTGTGCCGCTGCCAGGGGCGCTCTCGATGTCGAGCGTCCCGTGGACCAGCCGCAGCCGCTCCCGCATGCTCGCCAGCCCGAGGGTGTTCCGTGTTGCCGGGCTGGTCGGATCGAACCCGACGCCGTCGTCCCGGACCGCGAGGAGGACCCCGGCGTCCAGGGGCTTCAGGGAGACGCGGGCCACGCGTGCCCGGGCGTGACGGGCCACGTTGTTCAGGGCCTCCTGCGCCACGCGGAACACGCAGAGCGCCACGTCCCTCCCGAGGCGGTCGGCCTTCGGGTCGAGGTCGAGGGAGACCTCGACGCGGGTCCGGCGCCCGAGACGCTCGCAGGCGGCCCGGAGCGCCTCGACCAGGCCGAGCTCCTCCAGGACCGACGAGTGGAGCTCGTACGCCAGGGAGTGGACGTCCTCGCTGATGCGCACGAGCCCGTCCCGGAGCACCCGCATCGCCTCGGCCTGCTCCCCGCTCGCCGCGGCGAGCTCGGCCCTGCCGGCGTCGATGGCCAGCACGGCCAGCCGCTGCGTGACGTCGTCGTGGAGCTCGCGGGCGATCATGGCGCGCTCCTCCTCCTGGGCGTGGATCAGGCGCCGGCTCAGGTCGGCCAGCTCCTCGTCCGCATGCTTGCCCTCCGTGATGTCGCGGAAGACCCCGTACGAGGCGGCCAGCCGGCCGCCGGGGCCGCGCCGGGAGACGCGCGCCAGGTGGTGAATCCACCGCTCCCCCCGGGCGGGATGGAGGTAGCGATACTCCATCTCGAGCGTTTCCAGCTTCCCGTCGTGCAGCAGCTCCCGCGTGGCGAGCACCCTGGCACGGTCGTCGGGGTGAACGTGCTCCATCCAGAAGCGCACCGCCTGGAGCCCTTGCCGCTCGTCCGGGGGGGTGCCGCAGATCTCGAAGAAGCGGTCGTCGGCGCGGGCAGAGCCTCGTGCGTAGTCCACCTCGTAATGGGCGAGCCCGGCGAGGTCGGCTCCCGACGAGAGGCGCGCCTCGGTCTCGCGGAGCTCGGCGACCATCGCCCTCCGGTCCAGGCACCCGGCGAAGAGCTCCCCGAGCAGGCGGAGGCGGGTCACGAGGGCATCGGGCCAATGCTGCTCGCCGTGCACGGTGTGGATCACGATCAGGTGACGGATGGCGGCGCCGGTCTCGATCGGAAGCAGCAGGCAGGACCGGATCCCCATCGACTCCCAGCTTGGCCGTTCCTGGCTGGCCTCGGGTGGCAGGTCCGCCAGGCTCGACACCCGGACGGGCACCCGCTCGGAGAGGACCTTTCGCGCCGCCCACGGGAAGGCGTTCACCAGGTTGACCTCGGGTGGAACCCGCGAGACCCCGTCGGCGTAACGGGCCAGCCGGACATGAGCGGACGAACGGTCGGCCTCGACCGACAGCAACGCGCAGCGATCCGCGCAGAAGAACTCCCGCACGCGGTCGAGGGCCATCTCGATCGCGGCGTCCACGTGCTCCGGCGCGGCCGCCAGGAGGGCGGCGGAGGTGTCGGCGATGAGCGTCTCGAACTCGAGACGGTCCTGCACGTGGACGGCGGGGAGGAGGGCGCGGGGAGACATGGCGAGCGGCCTCCATCATACCGCACGCCTTCGTCTTCTCCGGCCCGACGCGGACCCGTCCAGGCGGCCGCTTGCGGCGCGCCGCCTCAGTGGGTCCGGGACCATCCCACCCAGGCCTCCTCGTGGACGCGGACGTCCCGGAATCCGAGCCAGCGCAGCAGGAAGAAGGCGTCCGCGGCGCCCAGGCCGGTGTCGCAGGTGGTGATCACGGTGCGGTCCGGTGTGATGCCGCGCGACCGGAGCATCCAGAGCAGTTCCCGCGGCGACTTCAAGGCCCCGTTGTCCATGAGGAGCGCGCCCAGCGGCAGGTTGACCGACCCCGGGATCGCTCCGGATCTCGCGGCCTTCTCGTGCCGCGTCTCTCCGAGGATGCGGTGGATGGCCCGGGCGTCGAGGAGCACGACACCCGGCTTTCCGAGCACGTCGGCGAGCCCCCGGCCGTCGACGACGAAGGACGTTCGCGCCTTTCCGCGGAAGTCGCGCGCCGGACGCGTGGACGGCTCCGTGCGGGTTCGCCGCCCGGCGTCGTGCCAGCCCTCGATGCCCCCGTCGAGGTAGGACACGCGCTCGATCCCCGCCCACTCCAGGACCGCGGCGAGGGCCAGCGCCATGAGGCCGTTCTGGTCGTACACGACGACGTGGTCATCCGCCGAGATGCCGGCCCGACCCAGGATCGCCGCCACCTCTGCGTGCTCCTTCAGGCCGAAGGGCCTGTCGGCGTCGGCCCCGGTGCGGAACCCGGCCTTCAGCGGATCGAGGGAGATGGCCCCCGGGATGTGCCCCTTCGCGTAGGCGCTGGCCGTCCGGGCGTCGACGACGACCACCTTCCCGGCGGCGAGGTTCTCCTCGAGCCAGGGGGGAGACACGACCATGCCGGCGCGCACTCCGCTCACGTCGACCTGGACCTTGCGGATCTTCTCGATGGGCCCCGGGACCTTCCCGTCCGGGACGACGACCTTCCGGTTGGCTTCACGCTCCGTCGCGTCGAGCTCGCCGGCCGAGAGGAAGAGGGCGCGGTTGCCGTGGCAGTTGTTGCAGGTGGCCGCCTGCCAGGTGCGCCGCTGGACGTTGTGGGGAGAGGCACGCTTCCAGGTGGGGACGGCGGCGAAGTCGGGGAAGAGGTCCTTGCCGTAGTGGTCGAACATCTCCGGATAGGCGGGGACGTGGCGGACGAGCCCGTATCGATATCCGGCATCGGGGTCGGCCTGGAGCCCGATCTTCAGCGTCTCCACCTCGCGCCGGTTCTGGAAGTACGCCGTCCCTTCGGCGTCCTTTCCGACGTGGCAGCCGCTGCAATTCACGTAGGTCTGGGAGTGGCACACCTGGCACTGGACCTTGCCGGCGTGGAGGCCGTGTTCGCGGACCGACCCGTGCTCGAGGTCGGCGTGACAGCCGGTGCAGCGCGGCATCTCCGGGAGCTGGTAGCGCCCCGGGAGGCCAGGAGGCGCCGCGGCGTGCATCTCGGCGGCAGGGTGGCAGGAGGCACAGTCCATCCCCCTCGCCGCGTGGACGTCCCCCTGCCCGCGCTCGCCGTAGAACTCGCTCCCCACGCGGCTGCCGTGGCAGGCGGTGCACTGGTTGATGGGGTCGGGGCGCTTGCGAAAGACGTGGCCGTCGACGAAGCCCTTTCCGGCGAAGGCCGGCCGGCTCACGTGGCAACCTCCGCAGCTGGTGTGGCACGCGGAGCAGTGGTTCCGCCGCCCCTCCTCCACCTGGCCGGTGCACCCCGAGCCGGTGCGTGCGCCCAGGACGCGCGGGAACGTGGCCAGCGTGGCGTGGAGGGAGTCCCTCGCGGTGGAGGCGATCTCGCCGTGGCATTCGCCGCAGGCCTTGGCCGGATCCCTCGAGGACGGCATGGGCTCGAACCCAGCGTGGGCCTTGGCCTTGTCGAGGCTGGCCGGGTTTCCGCCGTGGCAGGTCTCGCAAGCGAGGGCGCCGTGCGTCGTCGCCAGGAATCCGCGGGAGAGGAGGACCTTCGCCTGTGGCTCCAACGGAGCCACCGAGCCGCCTCAACCCGCGCCGGACTGCAGCGCGGACTTCTTCGGCGCCGACCCCGCGAGGTTCCGGACCAGCATGGCCTCGTCGAGGTGACAGGTGACGCATCCGGACGGCCCGTCCGCCCCGGCCGTGCGGGGACCGGCCCCGGCCGCGAGCAGCACGGCGATGGCCCCGATGGTTGCAACGGGTCTCGACATCTTCCCCACCTCCTGCAGGGAGACGCTAGACCATGTGCCCCCGGGTGTGACCTGGGAGGATTACCGGGCCCGGCCGGGACAGGCGGCCGACCCGGGGAAGCCGCAGTCCTCCATGGCCCACGCTTGCGGTTGGTCGACGCTGCGACCGAAGTGCCGGAGCCGCCCTGTAAGCCGGGGGCGAAACACTGTCGGTATGGGTCGCGATCGAGGGCGACTGGTCGCGACGGGGCGTGCCGCTCGCACGCCATCGTACGGCAGATTACGTCAGAAGAACTTGCCGGAAAGTGAACGGCACTCAGTCGCTCATTGGCCACGTCCTTCGGAACACCCATCTTGAGCCGAGGCGCGAGGCGGACCGACCGACTCTCGTCTCGCACCTGCCACCCGCCGGGACTCTGGCTGCCCGTGATGGGTGATCAGAGCCTCGCATTCACGTACTTCGCGAGGATCATCTTGGCTGCGGTCTGGTACCCGACTCCCAGCTCGCGGCCACGCCGTCGAAGGGCCTCCTTCAACTCGTCGCTGAGCAGGATCGACGTCGGCCTCTGAGGACGGACGACGACTGCCGCTCCCGCCGACGCGATGTCGTCACCGAGGTCCTGCCGTTCGAATTCGCGCAGTGTCGCGTCACGGCGAGTGGTCGCGTTCTTCATCTTCCGCGCACCGGCGGTCTTCTTACGTCCCTGCATCGTACGCCTCCTTCTCCTTCTTCCGCATCGCTCGGCAACTGATCGGGCGGAGCTTCTCGTCACGCCGCGCGAAGACCAATGCCGCACCGCGACCATCCTTCGTCACTCCAAGGAGCAGGTACCGCGGCTCCTCGTGTGCCGGCTCGACAATGCGCCCGGCGAACAGCACGGGCGCGTCGAGCAGTGAGTCAACGTCCGTGATGCTGAACCCATGCTTCGCCTCGCTCTTCGAGCTGTTGCCGGCGTCCCACTCCGTCGCGGGACGCGTTCCCAGCCAGGCGGCGACGTCCGGATCGACGGTCAGCTTCACCGGACCGAGTATAGCTATGTCATAGCTATTCGTCCATCCGGACGAAGGTGGGAACCCCATCGCGGCAGTGGCCGCTCGGGTCACGTCCCTCAAGCTGGTGAAGGATGCTCGCCCGGAGAGGGCGCCAGGCCTGGAAAGAGTTCACAGCCCGACTGGAGCAAGTCCCGTGTGATCTCTGGATGTTGACGGGCCCGTGAGCGGCTTGCCGGCGCTTCTCTGACTTACCGACGGTCGCGATCGGCGGCACAGACGCCGCCAAGACACTGATAATGCTAACAAAATGCCGGAGCCGTCCTGTAAGCCGGGGGCGCTTTACCGTGAGTGACGATGAGCGGATGGAGGGCTCAAGTGCGCTCAATGACTCATAGCGCTACCCCATTGCGTTGAGCCGTGATGTTTGATCTAACGTGCTCGGAGGTGGTCATGCCCGAGCCGTTGTCGGTGGATCTGCGGGAACGAATCGTCAAGGCGCGCACGCAGGGTGGCCG
>JBAVCR010000661.1:0-6598 GCA_049586815.1 Anaeromyxobacteraceae bacterium | reverse complement strand
GGGCCACCCTGCTCGAGGTCGAGCTGCACACCGGCCGGACCCACCAGATCCGCGTCCACCTCTCCGAGGCGGGCCATCCCATCGTGGCCGACGCGACCTACGGTGGGACGCGCCGGGAGGGGCGGCTGCCCGCCGAAGACCCCCTGCGCGCGGCGGCCCTGGCGCTCGGCCGGCAGGCGTTGCACGCCTGGCGGATCGCCTTCCGCCACCCGAGGTCGGGGCGGCAGCGGCGCTTCGAGGCCCCGCTGCCCGCGGACCTCGCCCGGGCGCTCGACCTGCTCCGCGGGCGCTAGTCCCTGGCCGGGGGGCGCGCCTCGAAGCGGCGCATGGTGTCGCGCTCGCGACGGGTTCCGGGGTCGATGGCGAGCCCCGCCTCGGTGAGGGTGCGCTCGGTCTCCCGGTTGGGGTGGCAGCCGCCCGACAGCGCCGTCCAGGCGGGCTGCGTCCAGTCCTGCAGGCGGGCCTTCCACCGCACGGGCGACCGCACGTGCTCGAGGGCCCGCACGCTTCCTCCCGGAGCGAGCACGCGGCGCATCTCGGAGGCGGCGCGAGCGGGATCGGTGACCGAGCAGAGCACGAGGCCGCTCACCACCGTCTCGAAGGCCCCGTCGCGGAAGGGGAGCGCCTCGGCCCGGGCCACGACGACGAGGGCACGGGGAGAGCGGCGACGGGCGCGGGACAGGCTCGCCGCGCAGGGGTCCACGCCCACGGCCCGCACGTCCGGGGGGAAGAGCGGGAGGTTGCGCCCCGTCCCGGATCCCAGGTCGAGCGTGAGCCCGCGGGCGCCCCCGGCGAGCCAGCGGCGCCAGGGCCCGAGCCCGAGCCGCTCGAGGACGGCCATGGCCGGGTCGTACAGCCAGGGGATCTGCTCGACGCCGCGCACGGTCGTTGCCTAATCGAGGTACCCCTGCGCCTGCAGCGAGAAGAGGTGGGCGTAGCGTCCGGCGCGGTCGAGGAGCTCGCGGTGGCTCCCCAGCTCCTCCACCCGGCCCCCGTGCAGGACGGCGATCCGGTCGGCCATGCGGACGGTCGAGAAGCGGTGGGAGATGACGATGGCGCTGCGCCCCGCGGCGAGCTCGCGGAAGCGCTCGAAGAGCTCGTGCTCCGCCTCGGCGTCGATGCTGGCGGTGGGCTCGTCGAGGATCAGGACCTCGGCCTCGCGCATGAAGGCGCGGGCCACGGCGAGCTTCTGCCACTGCCCGGCGGAGATCTCGTGGCCCGCCTCGAACCACCCGCCGAGGACGGTGTCGAGCCCGCGCGGGAGGGAGGCGACGAGGGGGCCGGCCCCGGCACGGCCGGCCGCGTCCGCGATGCGTTCCCGGTCGTCGACGTGGGCCGGGTTCCCGAGGCCGATGTTCTCGGCCGCGGTGAACTGGTAGCGGACGAAGTCCTGGAACACGGCCCCGATGCGGCCGCGCAGGTCGGCCGGGTCGAGGTCGCGGAGGTCGACGCCCCCGTAGGTGATCCGCCCCTCGGTCGGGTCGTAGAGCCGGAGGAGGAGCTTCACGAGGGTGCTCTTGCCGGCGCCGTTCTCCCCGACGAGCCCGATCGTCTCCCCCGGACGGATGGTGAGCGTCACGTTGCGGAGCGCCCACTCCGGGCGCGAAGGGTAGCGGAAGGAGACGTCGTCGAAGGCGATCTCGAGCGGGCGCCCGTGCGGGAGGGCGGCCGGGGGGGCGACGCGCGCCGTCTCGCCGGGCGCCGGGATGGCGAGGAACGCGAAGAGGTTCGACATGTAGAGCGAGTCCTCGTACAGGGCCCCGACCGAGGTGAGGATGCCCTGGAACGCCGCCTGCCCCTGGCGGAAGACGACGAGGTAGAGGGTCATGTCCCCGAGCGAGATCTCCCCCCGCGACGCCCGTCCGGCCACGAGGACGTACATGCCGTAGAAGGCCGCCAGCGCGAGGAGGCCGAAGCCCACACCGAAGGCGAGGCGGCGGAGGGCGAGGCGGCGGTCCTCCGCGTAGAACTTCCCGAAGAGATCGCGGTAGCGACCGAGAACGAGGGGCCCGAGGCCGAAGAGCTTGACCTCCTTCACGTGGGAGTCGCGGGTGAGGATCCACTCCAGGTAGTTGAGCCGGCGCCCCTCCGGGGCCCGCCAGGTGTTCACCCGGAACGACTCCGCGGAGAGCCGCGCCTCGGCGACGAAGGCCGGGATCGAGGCCGCCACGATGACGAGCACGCTCCAGGGCGACAGCCGCCACAGCAGCGCCGAGAGCGCCGCCAGGGTCACCGCGTTCTGCGCGATCCCGAGCGCCTGCATGACGAGGGAGAGCGGGCGGGCGGAGGCCTCCCGGCGCGCGTTCTGCATCTTGTCGTAGACGTCGGCGTCCTCGAAGTGGCGGAGCTCGAGGGAGAGGGCCTTCTCCAGGATCCGCACGTTGATGCGGTTCGCGAGGTGGGTGCGGAGGAGCTCGCGCAGGAGGCCCAGGAGGCGGCCGGTGACCATCGTCGCGGCCATGAGGGCGAGCTCGACCAGGACGAGCCCGCCGACCCGGGCGCGGTCGGCCTCGAGTCCCGATCGGGACGCCAGGACCACCCCGTCGACGATGAGCTTGCCCACCCAGGCCACCGGGGCGGGGAGGAGGGCCGCCACCGCCGTGAGGGCGCCGATGGCGACGGCGCCGCGCCGATCGGCCTCCCAGACGAGCCGGAACGTCCCCGGGACCTGGGTGAAGACGCCGGCGGCGGCCGAGAGGCGGCCGCGGAGTCCATCGGGGACGGGAGGGGTGGGGCGCGAGGCGTGGGCAGGGGGCAAGGCGACCCGCTAGATAACGCCTTCAAATTCTCGACGCCACGCAGTACATGGGATCCCGATGAACTTGCCCGAGCAGAAGAGCGACGCCACCGCGGCAACTCCCGCCTCCGACTGGTCCATCGAGCGGGCCATCCAGTACTACAACCTGGCCGGGTGGGGCGCCGGCTTCTTCTCGGTGAACGAGAAGGGGCACATGGTCGTCCACCCCCACGGCCCGGGCGGACCGACCATCGACCTCATGGACGTGGTCGAGGACATCCAGGAGCGCGGCCTGGGCTTCCCGACCGCGGTCCGGTTCATGGACGTGCTCCGGGCGCGGGTGCGGATCCTGAACGAGACCTTCGGCAAGGCCGTGGCCGAGCTCGGGTACGCCGGGGGCTACTACGGCGTCTACCCGATCAAGGTGAACCAGATGCGCGAGGTGGTCGAGGAGATCCTCGACGCCGGCGCGCCCTACCACTACGGGCTCGAGGCCGGCTCCAAGGCCGAGCTCATGGTGGTGCTCGGCTACAACACCGACCCCGACGCGCTCACCATCTGCAACGGGTACAAGGACGAGGAGTACATGCGCCTCGCGCTCCTGGGCCGCAAGCTCGGGCGCAAGGTGGTGGTGGTCATCGAGAAGCTCTCCGAGCTTCCCGCGCTGCTCCGCGCCGCCGAGGAGGCGGGGGTCGAGCCCTGGATCGGGCTGCGCTCCAAGCTCTCCACCCGCGGAACCGGGAAGTGGGAGTCGTCCTCGGGCGACTTCGCCAAGTTCGGCCTGACCACCCCGGAGATGATCGAGGCGGTCCGCATCCTCGAGGCCGCCGGGAAGAAGCACCTCTGCAAGCTCTTCCACTTCCACGTGGGCAGCCAGCTCACCGAGATCCGGGTGGTGAAGGACGCGGTGAACGAGGGAGCGCGCCTCTACGCGAAGCTTCGCAAGATGGGGCTCGGCATCGAGTACTTCGACGTGGGCGGCGGCCTGGGGGTCGACTACGTCGGATCGCGCAGCCCGGCCTACGCCTCCTCGATGAACTACACCCTCGAGGAGTACGCCGCCGACGTCGTCTACAGCGTGCAGCGCATCTGCGCGAACGAGGGCGTCCCCGAGCCGCACATCGTCTCGGAGTCGGGGCGGGCGGTCACGGCCCACCACTCCTGCATCATCATGAACGTCTTCGGCAGCATCCAGATCGGCTCGCGGGCGGAGATCGCCGCGGCCTCGGTGGTGCAGCCGGGAGAGCACAAGGTGGTGCGGGAGATGCGGGAGATCGTGGCGTCGATCACGCCCCGCAACCGGGCCGAGGTCTACCACGACGCCGTGGCGAAGAAGGAGGAGGCCCTGCAGATGTTCAAGCTGGGCATCCTCGGCCTGGAGGAGCGGGCCACGGTCGAGTCGCTCTTCTGGAAGCTGGCCCGCAGCCTGGTCGCGCTGAACCGCGGCAAGAAGCGGCTCCCCCGGGACACGCGCGACCTCGGCGACAAGATCGCCGACCAGTACATGGCCAACTTCTCGCTCTTCCAGAGCGCGCCGGACCACTGGGCCTTCGACCAGCTCTTCCCCATCGTGCCGCTGCACCGCCTGGCGGAGGCGCCCACGCAGGACACCACCATCGTCGACATCACCTGCGACTCCGACGGCAAGATCGACCGCTTCATCGAGGGCGACGGCGTCGACGAGACCCTCTCGCTCCACGCGCTCCAGCCCGGCCAGCCCTACTTCCTCGGCATGTTCATGAACGGGGCCTACCAGGACGTCATGGGCGACATGCACAACCTGTTCGGGCGGGTGAACGAGGTGCACGTCTACGTCGACGACGACGACCCCGAGGACTTCTACCTGGGCGAGGTCATCCGGGGCGACCACGTGGACAAGGTGCTGCAGGCGCTGCTCTACGAGCCGGCCGACCTCATGCGCCGGGTGAAGACCGCCCTCGACGCGCGGATCAAGGACGGGTCGATCCGGCCCAAGGACGGGGTGGGGCTCGGGCAGTTCTACGAGGCGGTCATGCGGGGCTACACCTACCTGACCGGGATGCAGGTGGAGGGAACGCCCGCAGCGGCCGTGGAGCCCGCGCTCCCCGCCGACCCCGCCGTGGGCCCGCCCGCGGCTCCGGCCGCCGGAACCTAGGCCTCGGCCGCCGGGACCGCCTTCCCCGACTCGCCGGCGCGGTCGAGCGCCAGCTTGAAGAGGACCGGCCCGACCATCTCGTTCAGCGCCACCGCGGCCACGGCCAGTGCGCCGAACTGGGGCCCGAAGCTCGGGAACTGATCGGCCATCCTGGCCGCGATCCCGAGCGCGAGCCCGGCCTGGGAGACGAGACCGGCCCACCCCCAGCGGCGCAGGGCCGGCGGGTCCCCGGCCAGCCTTCCGGAGAGGTGGGCGCCGGCGAAGGTCGTGGCGGCGCGGACGGCGAAGAAGAGCACCGCCGCCGGCCAGAGCGTCCCGAGCAGCGGCAGGTCGAGGTGGGCGCCGGCGGTGGCGAAGAAGATGACGTACACGACCTCGCCGGTCGCCTCGATCGCGTGGAGGAGCCGCTCCCCCTGGCGGGAGAAGTTCTGGACCACGAATCCGGCGGTGAGGAAGGTGAGCAGCCACTCGAAGCGCAGGTAGGTGATGACCTCCACCACCACGAGGCCGATCACGAGCAGCACGAGGAGCACCTGCCTCCCCACGAAACGCAGGTAGGCGACGAGGAGGAGCCCGAGCGTGGTCCCGATGGCCACGCTCCCGAGCAGCTCGTGGCCGAGCTCGCCGAAGGCCGAGAGCGAGAGCGCCGCGCCGGGCTCGAGGAGCGGCCGCACGAGCGTGGTCACGAGGGCGAGAACCACGACCACGACCACGTCGGAGGTCATCACGAACCCGACCGTGAAGTCGGTGAGCCGCCCGGCGGGCCTCGTCTGCGTCAGGATGCCCATGACGGCCGACGGGCTGCGGGTGATGGCGACGACCCCCCAGAGCATGGCGACCGCGAAGACCGCGGGGAGCGGCATGCCACGGGTGAAGGGCACGAGGTCCCGGGCCAGGACGAAGGTCGCCGGGAGGACGACGAGGGTGAGCCCGTTCTGGACCGCGGTGGCCGTGGCCAGGCTGCGGAGCCCTCGCCGCACGGACTCGAGCCGGAGCTCGGCGCCGCCGGCGAGCGCGATGAGGGAGAGCGCGAGCGAGTTGACGACCCCCAGGTCGGAGACCGTCTCGTGGTTCACGGCGTGCAGGACGTGGGGGCCTGCCACGATCCCGGCCAGGAGGTACCCGGTCAGGTGGGGGAGGCGGAACAGCTCGAGCAGGCTCGAGGCGAGCGTCCCGGCGAGGAGGAAGAAGCCGATGGCGGCGAGGTCTCGGCCGGTGCGCTGCCAGTCGCCGGCGAGCGAGCCGGTGAGCCGCTCGACGCCGAGCATGAGGGCGAAGAGCCCGAGGAGCGTGGCGAGCTCGAGCAGCCGGTGGAGCGGGCCGCGGGCGGTGGGAGCGCTGGCATGACCCCCACTCACGGGTGCCCCTCGGCGGCCTCGGCGAGCCGATCGCCGGCCGGCTCCGGTGGGACCTCCGGGAGCTCCCCGGTCCGACGCAGGACGGCGCGCAGGGCGGGAGGGCCGAGGAACTCACCGGCCATGGCGGTCGCCACGGCGGTGGTGAGGACGAGCTCGCCCACCGGACCCGGGTAGCGGAGGTTCACGGCGAGGGCGATGGCGATCCCGAGCGGACCGGTGGGGAAGAAGGCGAGGAGGAGGCCGGGACCGGCGCGGCGCATCCGGGGATCGATCGCGGCCACCAGCGCGGCGGAGAGGATCGACCCGGCGAGGCGGGCGGCGAGCGCGGCGAGCAGGATCCAGGCAGGTGCTGCGGTGACGATCCCGGTG
>JBAVCR010000660.1:0-6203 GCA_049586815.1 Anaeromyxobacteraceae bacterium | reverse complement strand
CGCCACCTGCGTGCGCGCCACGAGCCGGAGGGACGAGGCCATCGCGAAGGTGGCCGAGGAGCGCGAGGGGCAGGACGCGCTTCCGCCCACGCGGGAAGGCCCGCTCTGGAGGGTTCCGGGCTTCCTGGCCGGCGCCGGGATCGGGGCGGTGGCGCTGGTCGGGGGGCTCGCGACGGGGGCCCGCTGGATCGCGCTCCTCGCCATCCCCGCCACGGCCGCCGCGGCCTACGAGGGGCTCCGCTGGGTCGGCCGGGTGGAGGGTTCGGAGCAGGCGGTCCGGCGGTCGCGCTGGTTCGCCGAGCGGGAGCGGAAGGCGCGGGAAGCCTGGGAGCGGGAGACCGCCGACGTCCGGACGGCCATCGTGGCTTCCGGCGTCGCGAACCTGGCCGAGCTGCAGGACCTCGCCGAGCGGGTGCGCGACGCGCGGGCCGCGCTGGTGGACGCCGAGGCTGGCCTCGCCCGCTGGGCCGCCCGGGCGGAGACCCAGGACGCCGAGGCGGAGCGCGCCGACGTCGCGCGCCAGATCGGCGAGCTGGAGCGGGAGCTCACCGCCGGCACCGGGGGCTTCGTCCGCGACGTGCACTCGCTCCAGGTCGAGATCGAGCGGCTGGAGCGCGACCTGGAGGCGGGACCGGGGATCCCGGCCTCGCCCGGGCCCATGGCGGAGGAGGTCCTCGCACCGCCCCCGCGCGGGGAGGCGCTCCGCGCCCTCCTGGAGCGGGCCTCCGCCGACCTCGGGCTCACGCTGGGGGCGGCGCTCCGGGCCCTCCAGCCGCGCGTGGTCCAGCTCCTGCCCGCGATCTCCGGCCAGAAGCTCGCCAACTTCTTCGCGGACGAGCGGGGAAACCTCCAGGTCCAGGCGGGCGGCAAGCTCGTTCCCGCCTCGACGCTCACCCCGCCCGAGCGGGACCTCTGCTTCGCCGTGCTGAAGGTGGGCTTCGTCGAGCAGGGGCTCGCCGCCGGCAAGGCCGTGGCGCTCCTCGACGACGCCTTCGCCCAGCTGCCCGAGGGAACGCGCCGGGCGCTGGCGCGGGTGCTGAAGCAGCTCGCCCGGGGGCGGCAGATCGTCCACGGCACGGGCGACCCGATCTTCCGGGAGGCGGCGGACCACGCCGGCTAGGCCCCTGGGGAGCGCGCGGGAGGTCGGAAGGGATGCCGAGCGGCGGGCCGAGGCCTGGCTCGCCGCGCGCGGCTACGTGGTCGTCGACCGCAACCACGCCACGCGGTACGGGGAGGTCGACCTCGTCTGCCGGGACGGCGGAGTGCTCTGCTTCGTGGAGGTGCGCAGCCGGTCGGACGACGCCCACGGGGGGCCGGAGGAGAGCGTCGACCGGCGCAAGGCGCTGCGGGTGGTGGCGGCGGCGACCGACTGGGCCCGTCGCCACGGCGCCCTGGAGGACGACATCCGGTTCGACGTGCTGGCGGTGCGCGGGGAGGGCGAGGCGGCCGTCTTCGAGCTCTTCCAGGCGGCCTTCGACGCGAGCGGGGGGGCAGCCGGATGAGCGAGGCAGCCGGGACCGGGACACTCTTCGTCGTCGCCACCCCCATCGGCAACCTGGGCGACCTCACCGCACGGGCGGCGGAGGTGCTGCGGACGGTGGACGTCGTGGTCGCGGAGGACACCCGCCGGACGCGAACGCTCCTCGCCCACATCGGCGCCCATCCCGGCGACCTCCTCTCCCTTCCGGCCTTCGACGAGGCCGGCCGGCTCGCCCGGGTGGTGGAGCGGCTCGCTGGCGGCGCGACGGTGGCGCTCGTCACCGACGCCGGGACCCCCGGGGTCTCCGACCCGGGGACGCGGCTCGTCGAGGCGGCCTGGCAGGCCGGCGCCAGGGTGGTCCCGGTTCCCGGCCCCTCCGCGGCCCTCACGGCGCTCTCCGCGTCGGGGCTCCCGGCCGACCGCTTCCTCTTCGCGGGCTTCCTGCCCCGCAAGGGTGGCGCCCGGGCGGAGGCGCTCGCCTGGCTCCGCCGGGTGCCGGCCACGCTCGTGCTGTTCGAGGCGGGCAACCGGGCCGCCGCCACCCTGGAGGACCTCCAGGAGGCGCTCGGCGACAGGCCGGCGGCGCTCGCCCGCGAGCTCACCAAGCTGCACGAGGAGATCGCCCGCGGCAGCCTCTCCGAGCTTCGGCGGCGCTTCCCGGGGGATCTGCGCGGCGAGGTGACGCTCGTGGTGGGCGGGGCCGGGGATCCGGGGCAGGAAGAGGAGGCGCCGGCCGAGACCGTGGAGGGCGAGATCGCCCGCCGGCTCGGCGCCGGTGAGCCCCCCACGGCGGTGGCGAGGGCGATCGCGCAAGGGCGGGGAATCCCCCGGGGCGAGGCCTACGAGCTCGTCGAGCGGTCGAGGGGAAGGCGCTGAGCGTTGCGGATCGGCGACCGCTACGCGTCGTCGATCCCGCGCAGCCCCAGCTCCTTCATCTTCACCTGGAGGGACTTGCGGCTGATCTGCAGCTTCTTCGCGGCGCGGGTGACGTTTCCGTCCGTCTCCTCGAGCGCGCGGGAGATGAGCGTCCGCTCCAGCTCGGACTGGGCCTGCCGGACGATGTCCTTCATCGAGGCGCCGCTGGGGGCGGCGATGGCGCCGATGGCGCCCACGGCGGCCACCGGGATGGCCGCGCCGGCGGTGCGCTCGCGGAGCGTGCCGGGGAGCTGGGCCACGGTGACGAGCGGGCCGTCGGCGAAGAGGACCGACCGCTCCATGACGTTCTCGAGCTCGCGGATGTTGCCGGGCCAGCCGTAGCCGACGAGGACCTCCATGGCGGCCTCGTCGACGCGCTCGACCTTCTTCCCGAGGCGGCGGTCGTACTTCTCGATGAAGTGCTGCACGAGGAGCGGGATGTCCTCGCGCCGGTCGCGGAGCGGAGGGAGGGCGATGGGCACGACGTTGAGCCGGTAGAAGAGGTCCTCGCGGAAGCGGCCGTCGGCGATGAGCGCCTCGAGGTCGCGGTTCGTGGCCGCGATGAGCCGGACGTCGACCCGGAGCGTCTTGATGCCGCCCACGCGCTCGAACTCGGACTCCTGGAGGGCGCGGAGGAGCTTCACCTGCATCTCGACCGGGATCTCGCCGATCTCGTCGAGGAAGAGCGTGCCGCCGTCCGCCAGCTCGAAGCGCCCGGGCTTGGAGCCGACCGCCCCGGTGAAGGCCCCCTTCTCGTATCCGAAGAGCTCGCTCTCCACGAGGTCCTTGGGGATGGCGGCGCAGTTCACCTTGATGAGGGGCTGGGTCCGGCGCGAGCTCCCGCGGTGGATGGCCTGGGCCACGAGCTCCTTGCCGGTCCCGCTCTCGCCGGTGATGAGGACCGTGGAGGGGGAATCGGCCACGCGGGCGATGACGTCGTAGACGGCGCGCATGGCCGGGGATTGCCCCACGAGGGGAGGGCGCTCGCCGTCGCCGGCCGGGGGGTGGACGTGCTGCCCCTCGAGCACCTTGGCGCGGACCGCCTTGGCCACCACCTTGCGCAGGTCCTCCTGGTCGAAGGGCTTCGTGATGTAGTCGAAGGCGCCGGCCTTCATGGCCTCGACGGCCGTGTCCACGGTGCCGTGGGCCGTGATCATGATGACCGGGACGTCGGGATGGGCCGAGGCCACGTGGCGGAGGAGGTCGAGGCCGCCCATGCGCGGCATGACGAGGTCGGTGACCACCACGTCGACCGGCGCCCGGTGCATCGCCGCGACCGCCTGCTCGCCGTCGGCCGCCGCCGTGACCTCGTAGCCGTCCCGCTTCAGCATCGCGGCGAGGACGCGCCGGATGTTGGTCTCGTCGTCGACGATGAGGACGTGCGCCACGGGGGACCCTGTTAGCACGAGTGGCCGGGGAAGGGGAGCGGCCGGTCAGGTCGAGCGGCGCCGGCGACGGGCCCTTCGCGACTCGCGGGCGGCCAGGCCGGCGGCGGGCGGCTGGGGGGGAGCCTCGGCGGGGATGGCCGGGAGCGAGACGGTGAACTCGGCGCCGCCGCCGGGAGGGGACGTCACCGTGAGCGTCCCGTGGTGCGACTTCACGATGCGCTGGCTGATGGCGAGACCGAGGCCGGTGCCCTTCTCCTTCGTGGTGTAGAACGGGACGAAGATGCTCTCGCGGGCGTCGGCGGGGACGCCCGGACCGCTGTCGCGGAAGCGGATCTCGATGCGGTCGTCGCGGAAGCGGGGCTCGCGCCAGCTGGCGAGCTCGTCGCGGGCCAGCCCGGCGGTGACGCGGAGGGTGCCGCCCTGGGGCATGGCCTGGAACGAGTTGAGCGCCAGGTTGAGGAAGACCTGCTTCAGCTGCTCGGCGTCGCAGGCCACCGGGGGCAGCTCGGGGACGACGTCGATGGCGACCTCGATGCCCGGGGGGACCTGCGGGGCGAGCAGCCTGAAGGTGCGCTGCAGGATGTCGCCCACGTCGCCCGGGGCGAGGCTCGACTTGAGGGGGCGGGCGTAGTCGAGGAAGGCCGTGACCACGCCGTTCAGGCGGTCGACCTCCTCGACGATGATGCCGAGGAACTCCCCGTCGTCGCCCGGCAGGCGCTTCGGGTCGAGGTACTGCGTCGCCCCCTTGATGGCCGCGAGGGGGTTGCGGATCTCGTGGGCCAGGCCAGCCGCCATCTCGCCGAGGGCGGCCAGGCGATCGCGCTCCTTCATCTGCTGGTAGAGCTTCGAGTTGTCGATGACGACCGCGCACCGGTCCGCGACCTCGATGAGCGCGGCGATCTCGTCGGAGGCGAAGGCCTCCTGGACGCGCTCGTCCCAGCAGGCCAGGAAACCCGCCACCCGGTCGCCGGCCAGGAGCGGCATGCAGATGCCGGCCTTCATGTGCCCCATGGCCTCCCGGGCGTCGGCGATCCGCTCGAGCTCGGCGGCCACCGGGGCGGGGATGGGGGCGGCGGCCGCGTCTCCCTGGGTGGGAGGGTACTCGGCCTGGATCTCGGCGAGGCGCCGTTCCAGGTTCTCGAGCAGGATGGCGCGGCGGCCGTCGCTGGCGGCGCGGAGGAGGGCGCGGGCCGTCCCGGCCTCGAGGAACGGGGCGGGTTCCGGTCCCCGGCAGGCGAGCAGGCGGTAGCCGGGCCGCTCCTCCGAGACCAGCCAGAGCGAGGCGTGGGTGACCCGGCGGGTCTCGGTGAGCCCGTCGAGGACGGTGCGCTCGAGGTCGCCCGGGTCGATGACGTTCACCACCCGGTCGCGCAGCGTCTCGAGCTCCTTCACGAGCTCGTAGCGTTCCGGGAAGAGGTTCACCACCACCCATTCCTCGACCTTGGACCGGATGGGGTCGAAGAGGGCCAGGATCACGAAGGAGGCGACCAGGGTGTTGAAGAAGAAGAGCCCGGGCCGCACCCCCACCCAGGAGACGAGACCGCCGTAGATGCTCGCGAGCACGAGGCCGAGCACGGTGACGACCGCGATCTTCCCGAGGAACTCGTGGAGGTCGAGCAGGCGCCTGCGGAGGAGCGCCTGCAGGAGCAGGAACATGTAGACGGTGAGGGCGACGAAGCCGAGCCCCTCGAGCGGGTAGCGCACGCCGAGCCGCGGGAGGAAGTCGAGGAAGGCGAGGACGCCGACCACGAGCGCGCCGACGAGCACGTAGGTGAGGCGGGAGCGGTCGGCCCGCGTGGGGGCGGCCTCCATCTCGCGCCACACCACCGAGAGCACGAGGGTGAGCGCGAGGACCACGAACCCGGCCACGAGCAGCGGGGCCAGCTCCCCGCGGGCGAGCGGCGTCACCGCGACCACGATGCCGAAGATGGAGCCGCCGAGCAGGAGGTCGCGGGCGCGGCGCGCCGGGCGGCGCTTCACGCCGAGGAACTCGAGGAAGAAGGCGAGGGAGGCGGCCGGGAGGAGGGACCCCGCGCCGATGGCGAAGCGCTTCCACAGGTCGTGCAGCCCCTGGGCGCCGGGGATCCCGTGGAGGAACTCGGCGGTGGCGAAGACGAAGAGGTCGAGCGAGAGGAGCGCGAAGAGGGTGAAGGACCGCGGGCGCGCCGAGCGGAGCAACGCGGCCCCGGCGAGCGCCAGGGTGACGATGGCCGCGAGCAGCGCCGCCTGATCTCGGATTCCCACCTCCCGGAATCCTAAGCCAGATCGAGGCCCCGGTCGCGTGCTTGACCCCGGGGCGACCCTCCTCCAGATTGCCCGGCGATGGTCCTCCTGCCCCTCCTGGCCCTCGCGCTCGCGGCCTCCCCGCCCGCCGTGGTCGGCGAGGCCGACGTGAGCCCGCCCTCCGCCCGGCGCACGCC
>JBAVCR010000659.1:0-8077 GCA_049586815.1 Anaeromyxobacteraceae bacterium | reverse complement strand
GCCGCCGGAGGTGGTAGACCTCGTCCCCGGGGGGCACCCGGAGGCGGTCGTGGGCGTCCACGGTGTCGTGGTCGGCCGAGCCGCTCCCGTGGGCGATCCAGGTGCCCGAGCAGGCGCGCATGACCGGCTCCATGGCGGTGACCAGGCCGCTCGCGGGGAAGAGCACGCGGATGGACCGGTCGGGCATCCGCTCGTGGATGTACGGCTCGCGGTTCGCCACGACCACCACGCCCTCGCCGTGCAGGCGGGAGCGGAGGACGCTGCGGAGGCGCTCCGGCGTCCACCGCCCGCCGGCCGCGCTCGACTCCTCCGACGTCAGGCGCTGCACCAGCTCCCGGACGTCGGAGAGGACGGGGAGGAAGGCCCGCTGCGGCGACGGCGACGGTCCCGGTCCCGGGCCGGCTCGGAACGGGGAGGACAGGTGGCGGCGCAGCTCGTTGCTCCAGGAGACCCAGGAGAACCTCGAGGCGAGGATGGTCGCGCCCGCGGCCAGGAGGCCGACCACCGCGAACACGAGGAAGGTCGCGGTGCGCGTCTCCGAGGCGCGCCGGTCGACGTAGCTCATGTCGTGGACCAGGGCCAGCCGTCCGACGATCGCACCGGCGTGGTCGGCGATGGGCAGGACGCTCAGGTGGACGGTGCCGCCGACCAGGTGGAAGACGCCCGAGCCGTCCGCGGTGCCACCGTCGGGCGGTACCGTGTCGCACCTCAGCTCCTTCGGGTAGGTCCGGGTCGAGACGGTGGGCAGCTCCCCCGCGCCGCAGACCGCCGCCCCCAGGAGGCGCTCGTCCTGGACGAGCTCCTCGAGGAGCGCCGCGATCCGGGTGCGTTCCTTGCGGGCGATGCGCTCCGCCAGGGCCTCCCGGGCGCCGACGAGGATGACCTGGGACCGCATGGTGAGGTCGCGCGCCGCCCAGCGATGGGCCTGCTCGCTCATGAACGCCGACGCCCCGAGCGCGACGAGCGCCAGGAGGACGAGGAGGGGGACGACGAACCGGATCGCGGAGCGCATGAGTTGCACCTGCAATAGGAACCATGGCAGATTCTGCCGACGCAGCCAAGCGCGAGGTCCGCGGATGCGACTCGAAGAGATCGGGCTCATCGGGAATGGCCAGTTCGCCGCCCACGTCTCCTGCGACGGGGAGGTGGTCTGGTGTTGCCTGCCCCGGTTCGACGCGGAACCCGTCTTCGGCCGGCTCCTCGACCCGGACGGGGGGCACTTCTCGATCCGCCCGGTCAGCGGGACGAGGGGAGCGCAGGAGTACCTGGAGAACACCAACGTCCTCGAGACCATCTTCGAGGATCAGGACGGCGCATTCCGGGTCATCGACTTCGCGCCCCGGTTCGATCAGTTCGGGAGGTCGTTCCGGCCCACCCAGATCCACCGGATCGTGGAACCCATCTCCGGCCTGCCGCGCATCCGGGTGGAGTGCGAGCCGCGGCGGGGGTGGTCGAAGGCCGAGCCCGTCCGCGTCCAGGGCTCGCACCACGTCCGCTTCGAGGGTTTCGAGGCCCAGCTCCGGCTCACCACGGACGTGCCGCTCTCCTACCTGCAGGGGCAGCCCTTCGCCCTCACCGGGCGGCGCCACCTCGTCCTGACCTGGGGATCCCCGATCGAGGAGGCCCTCGCGCCGCTCAGCGAGAGGTTCCGCAGCGAGACCGTGGGCTACTGGCGCCGATGGGTGAAGGGGTGCAACGTCCCGCCGGTCTGGCAGGACGCGGTGATCCGGTCGGCTCTCGCGCTCCGCCTCCACTGCTTCGAGGACACCGGCGCCATCGTCGCGGCCACGACCACGTCGATCCCCGAGTCGCCCGGGAGCGGCAGGAACTGGGACTACCGCTACTGCTGGCTTCGGGATGCCTTCTACGTGCTCACGGCGTTCCGCCTCCTCGGGCAGTTCGAGGAACGGGAGCGGTTCACGCAGTGGCTGCTCGACGTGGCGAGCGGGAGGCCCGACCTCCACCTCGCCCCCCTCTACCGCATCGACGGCAGGGACGACCTGGAGGAGCGGATCGTCCCGGGCTGGGCCGGGTTCGCGGGGAACGGCCCCGTCCGCGTCGGGAACGGGGCGGCGCTCCACCACCAGTTCGACATCTATGGCGAGACGGCGCTGGCGCTCGCGCCCGTCTTCGCCGACGACCGGTTCCGGGACGAGCAGACCCAGCAGGCGCTCGACCTGCTCGTGCGGCTGACCCGCAAGGCGGTGGCCGTGGCCGGGATGCCCGACGCCGGGATCTGGGAGTACCGGAAGACCTGGGAGCCCCAGACGTTCTCCATGCTGATGTCCTGGGCCGCCGCCGACCGGTCCGCACACGTCCTCGGGACCCGGGACGCGGAGAAGGCGCAGGAGTTCCGGGCCGCCGCCGGGCGGATCCGGCAGGTGATCCTCGACGGCTGCTGGAACGAGGAGCTCGGCTCGTTCACGGCGACGCCCCACGGGAACACCCTGGACGCGTCGCTGCTCCAGATGGCGCCGCTCCGGTTCCTGCAGCGCACCGATCCCCGGCTGGGCCGCACGGTCGACGCCATCCTGTCGGGACTGGGCCGCGCGGGCTGGATCGACCGGTACCGCGTGGACGACGGGCTGGGAACGCCGCAGGTCGCGTTTGTGCTCTGCACCTTCTGGCTCATCGAGGCGCTGGCCGGGATCGGGCGGGGCGCGGCGGCCCGCATCACCATGGACGAGGCGCTCCGCGCCAGGTCCCCGCTCGGTCTCCTCTCCGAGGACTACGATCCCGGGGGCGCGCTCTGGGGAAACTACCCGCAGGCGTACTCCCACGTGGGGCTCATCCACGCGGCCTTCGAGGCGTCCCCTGCCTGGAAGGACGTCCTCTGACGGGTCGCGTGCTCCTCGGCCTGCTCCTCGTCGGAATCGGTGGTCCTCCTGCCGGAGCGGGCGCCTGGCTGGTACGCGAGGGTGTGCGTCGCCGGCGCGGAGCCGCCCCGGCCACGAACGAACGTGCGGGTGAGGAGAGCGGGCGCGACCCGAGGGAGCGTTGACCACTCTCCCGGGGGAGGCGCGGGAATCCATCCGTTCCGGGGAGGGGCCTGGCCAGGTCTCGCCGGGGCGACGGGGGATCTCCATGTCCGCGACGATCCGGCGGTAAGCGCCCCGGGCGGGCGTCTCCTCGTCCCGTGTTCCAGGTACGTGCGCATGCAACGATTTACGCCGCCTTGGGTCGACCCCGATTTGCCCGGGCGGCCCGGTTGCGGCTCCCGGCCCGGGCCCGCATCCTCCCGCGCCGCGAGAGGAGGTGAGCGATCCGACAGAGGCCAGGGAGGGAGAAGGTCATCCATCGAAGGAGAAGCCCATGAAGAACGTGGTCGACGGATTCCTCCGGGCCCTCGCGCTCGCCGCGCTCGTCGCGGCGCCGCTCCGGGCCATGCCGTTCCCGAGCTACTACGACTCCAACTGCGCCGCGTGCCACGGCACCACCACCGCGGGCGGCGTCCAGACCTGCGCGGGCTGCCACGCCCATGGCACGCACCCCGACAGCAACAAGAGCTCCATCGACCTCACCGGCACGACCGGGAAGGCGAGCTACGCCCCCGGCGAGACCGTCACCGTGACCGTGAACGGCGGGTATCGCTCCGGATGGGTCCGGGTCCTGCTCTACGACCAGAACCTCCAGCAGGTGGCGCGCAGCGGCGGCACGGCGCTCCCCGGCTTCACCGCGCCCTGCTGCGGACCGGGGTTCCCGGTCACGCTGAGCGCGCCGGCGCCCACCACGCCGGGCACCTACACGTGGTGGGTGGCCTGGTACGGCAACCAGTTCGACGCCGGAGGAGCGGCGTTCGGCGCGAACTGGATCCCCTCGGCGAACGGCGGTCACGGGGAGGAGAGGGTCCGGACCAACTCCTTCACCGTCGTCTCCCCGGCGAACCCGGTCATCGCGCTCACGCCACCGTCGCTGTCGTTCGGAACCGTGAACACCGGCGCCACCTCCGCGCTCCCGGTCTCGGTACGGAACACCGGGACCGCCACCCTCACCGTCTCCGCCGTGACCCGCTGCCCGGCGACGAGCGCCGAGTTCACCTGGAGCCCTGCCGCCCCGTTCACCGTCGCTCCCGGGCAGGCGGCCACCCTCACCGTCACCTACTCCCCGACCGACGCCAACACCGACCTGGGCTGCCTGACGCTCGCGAGCAACGACCCCGCCAACGCCACAGTGAACCTCGGGCTGAGCGGCACCGGCGCGACCCCGGCCGCCCCGGCCATCGCGCTCTCCCCCGGCTCGCTCGACTTCGGCGCGGTCACCGTCGGCTCGTCGGCCACGCTGCCGGCGCAGGTGCAGGACACCGGCACGGCGCCCCTCACCGTGTCCGCCATCACCCCGTGCGCCGGGACCAGCGCGGAGTTCACCTGGTCGCCCCCCGCTCCCTTCACGGTGGCCGCAGGAGGCAGCACCACGCTCTCCGTCAGCTACGCGCCCACCGCGGCCTCCGCCGATTCCGGTTGCCTGACGCTCGCGAGCGACGACCCGGCCCGTCCCACCGTGAACCTCACCGTCGCCGGCAACGGCGCCGCGGTGACGGCCCCGGCCATCGCCTTCTCGCCTGCGACCCTCGACTTCGGGACCGTGACCATCGGGAACACGCAGCAGCGGACGGCGCAGGTCCAGAATGCCGGGACGGCAACCCTCACCGTCACCGCCGTGGCCGCCTGCAGCGGTGCGGGCCCCGAGTTCACCTGGGATGCGGCCACCCCGTTCTCGGTGGCGCCGGGCCAGTCCGCTCCCGTCACGGTGACCTACACGCCGGTCGACACCGACTTCCACTCCGCCTGCCTGGCCTTCTCGAGCAACGATCCGGCGAATCCCGTCGCCAACCTGGGGCTCACCGCCCAGGGCGCCTCGACGCCGGTGCCGGCGGTCGCGCTCTCGCCGGCCTCCCTCGACTTCATGGCGGTCGAGGTCGGGAAGTCCTCCACGCTGACGTCGCAGGTGCAGGACACCGGCGGGGCCACGCTCACCGTCTCGGCCATCGCCGCCTGCAACGGCACGAGCGCCGAGTTCACCTGGAGCCCCCAGGCCCCGTTCACCGTCGGAGCCGGGCAGTCCCAGGCCCTCGCGGTCACCTACGCGCCGACCGACGCGGGCGCGGACAACGGCTGCCTGGCGCTCACCACCGACGACCCGCTCCACCCCACCGTGAACCTGGCGCTCGCCGGGAGCGGGACCGTCACCCCGGCCTTCCCGGTCATCGCGCTCGACCCGGCCTCCCTCGACTTCGGCACCGTCACCGTCGCCGGCTCGGCGAGGAGGACGGCGCAGGTCAGGAACACGGGGACGGTTCCGCTCGACGTCCTGGGGATCGCGGCCTGCGACGGCACGAGCCCCGAGTACACCTGGTCACCCCCGGCGCCCTTCTCGGTGGCGCCCGGCCAGGCGGCGACCCTCGCGGTCACCTACTCCCCGGTGGACACCGGCACCGACACGGGCTGCCTCGCCATCGCCAGCAACGATCCCACCAACGCCTCCGTGGATCTGCAGCTCCGCGGGACCGGGGCCTCGGCGCCCGTCGCCGGCGTCGACATCGACATCGACGAGCTGAAGGTCCCGGAGAGGATGGAGCGCGGGAGGGTGACGACCATCGTGCCTCGCCTCCACGCCAAGAACGCGGGACAGGTCGACGGCTCCGCGCCGGCGCGCCTCGTGGCCCTGCTCGGCGGCGCCACCGTGTACGACCGGTCGATCGTGGTCACCTTGCCGAAGGGCGAGGACGGGACCTTCCCGTTCCCCTCCCTCACGGTGCCCGCGACGGCGTCCGGCACCATCGCCTGGACCGTGACCATCGCCGACGGAGATCCCGACGTCGACCGGGCCACGGCGAGGACGCGCATCGGCAGGGGTGAGGGAGGTGACCACGAGGACGACGACGGGCCGGTGGCCGGCGCGCCCGGCTCCTCCGGACCGACCGGGGCGACGGGGACGACGGGCGCCGACGCCAGCGCCACCGCGGGGGTGACCAAGGCGGGCATGACCGGGGGCTGCAGCACGGGCGGAACGCCTCAGGCGGGCGTGCTCCTGCTGCTCGCGGCGCTGCTCGCGGCCGGTGCTCCGGGGCGACGCACGCGGTGAAGGGAACGGGGTGCAGGGAAGGCGGGGTCGGCCGCCGTGCGGGGGGAGGGAGCGGCGGCGGGGACCCCTGAACCCGTGCCCTGTCCTTCCCTGCACCCTGCCGGTGGAACACCCGGCGCGGCCCTTCCTTTCCCGGCCGCGCCGGATTCCCGCCGGATCCCGTCCACATTCCGCCCACCAGGAAAGCCTCGTGAAATCAAAGGGTCGCGGAGATTGTCCACCGTTCGTCCGCAGGCCTGTCGACCTGCAACGAGGTGCCCTGGCCCCCGTTGCGGCTGCAACCGGATCGCCGGCACCGCCGTCCGGGCTGCCGGTCCCCCGCCGCCGGTCCGTCACGGCGCGCGGTACACGACCTCGCCGCCCAGGATGGTCTGCTCGACCCGCAGGCGGTCGATGTCGTCCGGAGGGATCGCGAGCAGGTCGCCGGAGAGGACCGCCATGTCGGCGAGCTTCCCCGGCTCGATGCTCCCGCGGGACCGATCCTCCTGGATCGACCGGGCCCCCCAGAGCGTCCACATGCGGAGCGCGTCCTTCACCGAGAGTGCCTCCTCCGGCTGCAGGACGCCCATGTCGCTCCTCCGGGTCACCGCCGCCTTCATGTGCACGAACGGGTTCACCGCCTCGAGATAGGCGCCGGTGGTGTCGGAGGAGCCGGCTGGCCGGAGCCCGGCCTTCACCATCGAGCCGTAGCGGAAGGCGGTCCGGGCCCGCTCCTCCCCGAGCAGGTGCCAGGTCGAGCGCCCCAGGAAGAGCAGCCAGGCCGGCTGCGTCACCACGTACAGGCCCAGGTCCTTCACCGCCCGTTCCACCTCGGGCGTGGAGCCGACGAACTGGCCGTAGTGCTCGAGGCGCTGCGGCGTGGGCGGGCCGCCCTCGCGATCGAGCTCCCGGTAGGCGCGGACCGCGATCTCGCTCGAGGCGTCGCAGGAGGCGTGCATGGCCACGTCGAGCCCGGCCGCCCGGGCCTTGCGGGCGAAGGCGAGCGCCTCGGGCTGCGTGGTGACGAGGAGCCCCCGGCCGCCGTCGGGCACCCCGGCCGGATCGGCGTAGGGCGCCGTGCAGTAGCCGGAGCCCGCGTCCACCTCGCCGTCGATCCAGAGCTTGATTCCCGCCGTCCGGAAGCGATCGCGGGGCGCCCCGGGCGGCATCGCGAGCCTGCCCAGGTCGTCCGGCATCCCGGCGCCGTTCGGCTCGGCGAAGGCGAAGGCCGAGTAGCGCACCGAGGGGTGGAACCCCGACCCGGCCACCACCCGCAGGGCCTCGAGCTCGTCGAGCGCGAGCATCCCGTTCACGGTGGTGAACCCGTGCGCGTTCCAGAGCGCCGGGATCCCCTGGCGGAACCAACCCACCACGGTCTCGGGCGAGGGTGCGAAGGGGACGTTCGCCTCGGCCTCGAACATCTCGCCGGTGGGCTCGCCCGCGGCATCCACCGAGACGCGCCCGCCCTTCGGGAGCTTCAGGTTCCCCCTCGAGATCCCGAGCGCGCGGAGCCCCGCGGAGTTCACGACCTCGGCGTGGGTCCCGTTCCAGAACCAGACCGGGTTGTCCGGCGCCGCGCGGTCGAGCTCCGCGCGGGTGGGCAGCCGCCTCTCGGCGAACTTGGTCTGGGACGCCGAGGCGCCCACCACCGGGATCCAGGCCCCCCGGGGCGTGGACCTGGCCCGCTCCGCGACGTTCTCGAGCGCCCGGGCCACCGACGGCACGCCGGGCGCCCGCGCGTCCACGGCGCCGAGGAAGAACATGGTCACGACCGGATGGCAGTGGGAGTCGACGAGGCCGGGCACGACGGTCTTCCCCCCGAGCTTCACCACCCGTGTCCTGGGCCCGACCAGCCTGCGGACCTCCTCGTCGGTCCCCACGGCGACGAACCGCCCGTCCTTCACGGCCACCGCGGAGGCGATCCTGTCCCGCGCGTCGCGGGTGACGATCCTGCCCGAGAGGAAGACGACGTCGGGCGCGGCCGGCGCCCGGGGGGCCGCCGCGGGCCGGGCGGGCC
>JBAVCR010000658.1:0-10885 GCA_049586815.1 Anaeromyxobacteraceae bacterium | reverse complement strand
TGCTGGTCGAGGCCGAGCCAGCGCGGCGGCCCGGCCAGCACCTTCAGCGCCTCCTTGCCGTCGAAGCGCTCGGTCTTGTCGCCGGCGCGGCAGACCGCGACCACGCTCTCGAAGACCTCGCCGCCGGAGAAGAAGCCGGCCGTCGGCGCGTCGGGCGCCTGGAAGGCCGGGTAGAGGAGGGCGACCGACCCGGGCTTCGTGCCCCCCGCGACCGCCACCTCGGCGTCGAGCTGGAAGGGGCGCGCCCCCACCTGGAAGGTCTTCTTCACGTCGACGTCGCCGACGCGCCCCTCGAAGGTGACCGACTTCTCGTCCTTCGCGACCACCTTCATGGGCGTGCGGGCGAGCGGGCTCGTCCCCACCTCGCCCGAGCCGCCCAGCTCCGCCGACGGCACCAGCGCGAACGGCAGGGGCTCGCCCTCGCGCACGTGCACGAGGTCGATGGGCTCGTCGGGCGCCTCTCCCTTGCCGCGCTTCCGGTAGGTCTCCTGCTTGAGGACGTAGCTCTTGAGCGCCCCGCCCCAGCTCGTGAAGGTGGCGCGGAACTCGGGGGTCTCGAGGACGACGGTCTCCTCGGGGGCCGACGGCGGCACCACGACCGCCGGGGCCGGGGCCGGCGCATCCGCCTTCGCGGCGGGCGGGACGGCCGGCGCCTGCGGGCCGGTGGCGGCCACCGCGCCCTTCTGGGCGTCCGCGCCCCCCTTCGGCTTCTTCGGCCCGTAGAACTCGTTCCAGGCGAAGAGGATGAGCACCGATCCCAGGGCGGCGATCATGATGCGCTTGCTGTCGTTCAAGACGTACCTGCCTTCTTCTTCTCGAGGAATCTCAGGGGACCGGGTCGACTCCGCCCGGGTGGAAGGGGTGGCAGCGCGAGAGCCGCCGGGCCGCGAGCCAGCTTCCCTTGAGCGCGCCGTGCCGCTCGAGCGCCGTCACGGCGTAGGCCGAGCAGGAGGGGTAGAACCGGCACGAGGGCGGGAGCAGCGGCGAAACCACCTTCTGGTAGGCCCGCACGAGCCCCACGAGCGGCAGCGCGGCCGGGCTCGTCCCGCTCACGGGGCGCTCCCCTGGGCGAGCCGGTCCCGTGCGGCGCCGAGCGCTTCCCGCGCCCCGCCGAGCCCGACGTCTCCGGCGCCGGCGCGTGCGATCACCACCAGGTCCACCGGCGGCAGATCGGCCGCCACGGACCTGAAGGCCTCGCGCACCCAGCGCTTGATTCGATTGCGGATCACCGCGTTCGCCACCTTGCCCGGCACCGTGATGCCGATGCGGGGTCGCTTCCCCCCCGCATCGAGGGCCAGGATCACGAGCTTTCCGGCGTACAGGCGCTTCCCACGCTGCTGCACCGCCAGGAACTCGCGGCGACGCTGGAGCCGCGCCGCCTTGCCGAAGCGCACGGGATCCCGCCCCGGCGTCCTACTTGGACGGCGCCCTGGGCGCCAGCTTCTTGCGCCCCTTGGCGCGGCGACGCTTGATCACGTTCTGCCCGCCGGCGGACTTCATGCGCTTGCGGAAGCCGTGCGTGCGGTTCCGCTTCACCTTCTTGGGCTGGTATGTCCTCTTCATGGCGCCGGAAACTCCCCGATCAGGCGCGCCGTGTCAAGGATGGCAGGCCCCGCCGGAGCCCTCCCGCATCCCCGAGGAAAATCCGGCCGGTTCCACGAGACTCGAACGAGCACTTGATCCCCGACCTCGACCTTCGCTAGAGAGTGGTTCGTCGCACGTCCGTCACGCCGTTCGCGCTGTCCTGCACACAAACACTTCGAGTGAAAGCAGCCTCCGCGCCGCGCGGAGGCCGCGGAACCTTTTTCTTTCGCGCCGGGAGGGCCGAGGGAATGTCCACGGGGGCACGCGCAGCACACGGAGAGGTCCCCTCCGACGGCCCGGCGCCAGAGCACTGGCGCCGCATCGACGAGTACCTCCGCGGCCGGCTCCGCGAGGACCTGTACCGACGCTGGTTCGCGCCGCTCCGGGCCCTCGGCCTCGACGGCGACCGGCTCCAGGTCGGCGCCCCCGACCCGTTCCACCGCGACTTCGTCGACGACAACTACCGGGACTGGTTCGACGAGTTCGTGCCCGGCCTCGTCGGCTCGCCGCTCCGCACCCAGTTCGTGGTCGACACCGCGCCCCGGCCGTCCCGCCCGCCGCCCGCCGAGGAGCAGGCCCCCGCCGCCGCCTCCCCGCCGGTTCCGGGCGAGACCCGCCCCAACCCGCGTTACCTCTTCGACACCTTCGTGGTCGGCGAGTCGAACCGCTTCGCGGTTGCCGCCGCCCAGGCGGTGGCGAAGACCCCCGGTCGGGCCTGGAACCCGCTCTTCCTCCACGGCGACTCCGGCCTCGGGAAGACCCACCTCCTCCACGCCATCGCCAACGCCATCCACGCCCAGACGCCGGGCGCGCGGGTCGCCATCGTGACCTCGGAGCGCTACACGAACGACTTCGTGGACGCGCTGTCGCGCAACACCATGGCCGACTTCCGCCGCAAGTACCGGGAGTGCGGCGCCCTGCTCGTCGACGACGTCCAGTTCTTCGCCGGCCGCGACAAGACCGCCGAGGAGTTCTTCCACACCTTCAACACCCTCTACGAGCAGAACGTGCAGATCGTGCTCTCCAGCGATCGCAGCCCGAAGGAGCTCCGGGGGCTCGAGGAGCGGCTCTGCTCGCGGTTCGAGTGGGGCATGCGGGTGCACATCGACACCCCCGAGTTCGAGACCCGCGCGGCCATCCTCAAGAAGAAGGCCTCCGACGAGCGCATCGACCTCCCGGACGAGGTGGCCTCGCTCCTCGCCACGCACATCAAGTCGAACGTGCGCGAGTTGGAGGGGGCGCTCATGCGCCTCGCCGCCTTCGCCTCGCTGAAGGGCGAGCCCATCTCGGTCCCGCTGGCCCGCGACGTGCTCTCCGACGTCATCCCGCCCCCCGGCTACCGCCCCTCCATCGAGCGCATCCAGGAGGCGGTGGCGTCCCACTACGGCATCACGGTGGCCCGGCTCACGAGCTCCTCGCGCGAGCAGAAGATCGCGCTCCCCCGCCAGGTTGCGATGTTCCTCTGCCGCGAGCTGGCGAAGGAGACGCTCCAGACCATCGCCGAGAAGTTCAACAAGAAGGACCACACCACCGTGATCTCGGCCATCGAGCGGGTGAACGAGCTCTCGCTCTCCGACCTGGAGGTCCGCCAGGCGGTCGAGACGCTCCGGCAGGGCGTCACCTCCTAGGACGCGAGCGCGTGGATGGGCCGTGGATCGCCCCTGGATCGGACGGGGCCCGGGCGTGGATCGAAGGCCCTCCCTGATCGACCTGCTTCGTCCACTCCCGGCCAGCGCGATGATCCAGGTGGTTCTCCAGATCGGTTTCCCGAGTCCTTCCGCCGGCGCGAGACGCTTCTCCACATCGATCGCCTCTCTACGATCGCGACGGATCTGAAAGAAAGATAGGATTCCCATCCCTATGGAACTGAAGATCGGCGTCCCGGAGCTGACCCGCGCCCTCGCCCGCTCGCAGGGCATCGTCGAGAAGAAGAGCACGATGCCCATCCTCTCCCACGTGCTGCTCGAGGCCCGGAAGGACGGCGAGCTGGCCGTCTCCGCCACCGACCTCGACGTGTCGGTCTCCGGCACGCACGCGGCCGAGGTCGCGAAGGAGGGCGGGCTCGCCGTCTCGGCCCGGCACCTCTTCGACATCGTGAAGTCGCTCTCCGGCGAGAAGGTCGTCTCGCTGAAGAAGACGGCCAACAACCACCTCGAGGTGAAGGCGGGCCAGGCCGAGTTCCGGCTGGTCGGGCTCCCGGCCGAGGACTTCCCGGCCCTGCCCAGGTTCGAGAAGGTCCCCTTCGTCACCGTCGATCCGGAGATCGTGCTCGGCCTCGTGGAGCGCACCGCCTTCGCCGCCTCCACCGACGAGACCCGCTACAACCTGAACGGCGTCTACTTCGAGCCCGTCTCGGGGGCCATGCGCCTCGTCGCCACCGACGGCCACCGGCTCTCCATGGCCGACGCCGCCGTCGAGGGGGACTTCAAGCTGAAGAAGGGGGTCATCCTCCCCCGCAAGGGCATCTCCGAGCTCCGCAAGCTCCTCGGCGAGGCGCTCGAGGGGGCCGACGAGAAGCCCAAGGGCGAGCTGGGCTTCGCCGACAACTCGGCGGTCTTCCGCCGGCCCGGCGTGGTGCTCGTGATGCGGCTCATCGAGGGCTCCTTCCCCGACTACCGCCAGGTCATCCCCAAGGCCGGGGAGAAGGTCGCTACCCTGGGACGGGAGCGGCTCCTCCAGACGCTCCGCCGCGTCTCGCTCCTCTCCTCCGAGAAGTCGAACGCGGTGAAACTCGAGCTCGCGAAGGGGAACCTGCGCATCGCCGCCCAGAACCCCGATCTCGGCGAGGCCCGCGAGGACGTGCCGGTCGAGTACGACGGCGAGCCGCTCAAGATCGGGTTCAACGCCAAGTACCTCATCGACGTGCTCACCGTGCTCCACGACGCCGACGTGCGCCTCGAGCTGGCCGACGACCTGTCGCCCGGCGTGGTCCGGCCCGCCGGGGAGGCCGCCGAGCACTTCACCGCCGTCATCATGCCGATGCGGATCTGAGGCGGCGGCCGCCCCCGCGGGCGGCGCGCCTTCACGACGTGCGGCTCCTCTCCCTCTCGCTGCGCGACTTCCGGAACGTGCGGGAGGCCCGGCTCGAGCCGTCGCCGCGCTCCACCGTCCTCGTCGGGCCGAACGGGCAGGGGAAGACGAACCTGCTCGAGGCCCTCTTCCTCCTCTGCACGCTGCGGCCGCTGCGGGCCACCCGGCTCGCCGAGCTCGTCCGCTTCGGGGCGGAGGGTGCCCGGGTGCAGGGCGACTTCGATGGGCCGGGTGGCGTGCGCCAGGTGGCGGTCGAGATCGGGCCGCAGGGGAGGACCGCCTTCCTCGACGGCAAGCCTCTCGCCTCCTCCGACCGGCTCGACGCCTTCTTCGAGGGGCGGGCCGCCGTCTGCTTCTCCCCCGACGACCTGCTGCTCGTGAAGGGCGGCCCCGACCAGCGCCGCCGCTTCCTCGACCGCGCCGCCTTCAACCGATGGCCGGCGGTCCTCGGCGAGGCCCGCGAGTACCTGCGGGCGCTGCGGGAGCGGAACGCCGCGCTCCGCGGCGCGGAGCCGGCCGTGGAGGAGAGCTTCCGGGAGCCGCTCGTGCGCGCCGGCGCGCGGCTGGCGGCCCGGCGGGTGGCGCTCGTCGCCGAGATCGCCCCGAGGGTGGCGTCGGCCTTCGCCGAGATCTCCGGGGACGGGGCGGCGGAGGCCCGCCTCGCCTACCGGCCCGCGGCGGGCGTGCCGCCCCAGGGCAGCGAGGAGGAGATCGCCCACCGGCTGCGCGAGGCGCTCGCGCTCCGCATCGGGCGCGACCGGGAGAAGGGCTACACCTCGGCCGGGCCGCACATGGACGACCTCACCCTCGCACTGGGAGGAAAGGGCGCCCGCCCCTACGGGAGCCAGGGGCAGCAGCGCGCCCTCGTCCTCGCCCTCAAGATCGCCGAGATCGAGAACCTGCGGGAGAAGCTGGGCCGGCCGCCGCTCCTCCTCCTCGACGACGTCTCCTCCGAGCTCGACCCGGAGAAGAACGGCCACCTCCTCCGCCACCTCGCGGCCCTTCCCGGCCAGGCCTTCCTCACCACCACCGACCGTCGGCTGCTCGAGTCCTCGGCCGGCGAAGGGGCGGCCTTCTATCGGGTGCGCGAAGGCACCTTCGAGCGCGATCTTCCTCTTGTGATTCCATAGGGTTGAGACCCTGTTTCGGGGTTGCCGGGCCGCTTTCGCTCTGTTATACCCATCCGCTCACAAGCTTCCGGAAATCCTCGAAAAAGTGCCTGACGAGAACCCCCTGGAAAACAACGAATCCGCACCGATGCCCGAACCGGACCGGGGAAGCTCGGCCGGCTACGGCACCGAGGCCATCAAGGTCCTCGAGGGGCTCGAGGCCGTCCGCAAGCGGCCGAACATGTACATCGGCGACGTGGGCGAGCGCGGCCTGCACCACCTCGTCTTCGAGGTCGTGGACAACTCCGTCGACGAGGCCATGGCCGGCCGGGCCAACCAGATCGAGGTCACCATCCACACCGACAACTCGGTGACGGTGCTCGACAACGGCTCGGGCATCCCGGTGGGCCCGCACGCCACCGTGGTCGGGATGGACACGCTCGACGTGGTGATGACGAAGCTCCACGCCGGCGGGAAGTTCGAGTCGAACGCCTACAAGGTCTCCGGCGGTCTCCACGGCGTGGGCGTCACCTGCGTGAACGCGCTCTCCGAGTGGCTCAAGGTCGAGGTCTACCGCGACGGGAAGGTCTGGGCGCAGCGCTACGAGCGCGGCCACCCCACCGGCAAGGTGAAGGCCATCGGCGAGACGCAGCGGCGCGGCACCCGCGTCACCTTCCGCCCCGACTTCCCGCTCTTCGAGGCGAAGGAGTTCTCCTTCGAGACCCTCTCCGGGCGGCTGCGCGAGCTCGCCTTCCTGAACCCCGGCCTCAAGATCACCGTCGAGGACGAGCGCAGCGGCAAGAAGCACGAGTTCCTCTTCCGGGACGGCATCCGCGAGTTCGTCGCCTACCTGAACAAGAGCCGCCAGGCGCTCTTCGAGCCGCCCATCAAGCTCCACCAGGAGGTGCTCACCGAGAACGGCGAGGCCTCGGTCGACATCGCGCTCCAGTGGAACGACGGCTACGACGAGAAGGTCTTCGCCTTCGCGAACAACATCCACAACCACGAGGGCGGCACGCACCTCGTCGGCTTCAAGGCCGCGCTCACCCGCACACTGAACGCCTACGGCACGAAGAACAACCTCTTCAAGGAGCTGAAGGAGGAGATGCCGTCGGGCGACGACATGCGCGAGGGGCTCGCCGCCGTCGTCTCCATCCGGCTCCCGGGCGCCGCCTTCGAGGGGCAGACGAAGACCAAGCTCTCCAACACCGAGGCCAAGTCGATCGTCGAGACCATGGTGAACGACCGGCTCGGCGCCTGGCTGGAGGAGAACCCGCCGCTCGCGAAGCGGGTCATGGCCAAGGTGGCCGAGGCCGCCCGGGCCCGCATCGCCGCGCGCAAGGCGCGCGAGACGGTGCGCCGCAAGGGGGCGCTCGACGGGGCGTCGCTCCCCGGCAAGCTCGCCGACTGCCAGTCGCGCGACCCGGCCGAGAGCGAGATCTACATCGTCGAGGGGGACAGCGCCGGCGGCTCGGCCAAGCAGGGGCGCGACCGCCGCACCCAGGCCATCCTCCCGCTGCGCGGCAAGATCCTGAACGTCGAGCGGGCCCGCTTCGACAAGATGCTCTCCTCCGCCGAGATCGCCACCATCATCACCGCGCTCGGCACCGGCATCGGCCCGGAGGAGTTCGACGCCGACAAGGTCCGCTACCACCGCATCGTCATCATGACCGACGCGGACGTGGACGGCAGCCACATCCGCACGCTGCTCCTCACCTTCTTCTTCCGGCAGATGCCGGCGCTGGTGGAGAAGGGCTACCTCTACATCGCGCAGCCGCCGCTCTACCGGATCCAGAAGGGCAAGAAGGAGAACTACCTGAAGGACGAGGCGGCGCTCGACGAGTACCTGCTCTCCATCGGGACCGAGAAGGCGCGGCTCGTCGCCGGCGACCAGGAGATCGGCGGCGAAGATCTGAAGCGCCTCGCCGAGGAGGTCCGACAGTACCGGGCCCAGCTCGGCGTGGCCGACCGCCGTCGAGACTCCCGCATCGTCGACGCCGCCATCCAGCAGGGCGACCTCGACGCCGACACGCTGCGGGACCACGCCGCGGTGAAGGCGCTCGCCGAGTCGATCCACCACAAGGCGCAGAAGCTCTATCCGGACGTCGAGATCCGCGGCGCCAAGATCGAGCGGGACGAGGAGCACGGGCGCGACAAGCTCGTCTTCCAGACCACGGTGGCCGGCGCCCCCCGCGAGACCCGGCTCGACTTCGACTACCTCTCCACCGCCGAGTGGACCGACCTCGCCGCGCTCTACGGGGCGCTGGCCGAGATCGGCCCCGGCCCGTTCACCCTCCACGCCGGCGACTCCGCCGACGAGGTGCCCGACGTCTTCGCGGCGGTGGGAGCGCTCAAGAAGGCGGCGGCGCAGGGGCAGACCATCCAGCGCTACAAGGGGCTCGGCGAGATGAACCCCGAGCAGCTCTGGGAGACCACCATGGACCCGGCGCGCCGCACCATGCTCCAGGTCCGGGTCGACGACACGGTCGAGGCGAACGACGTCTTCAGCGTGCTCATGGGCGACGCCGTCGAGCCGCGGCGGGAGTTCATCGAGAAGCACGCGCTCGACGTGCAGAACCTCGACATCTGACCGGGGGCCGCCCCCGCGGGGGCACGGAGGCAGGCGTGATGGGATGGTTCTTCCGGCAGCCCCTCGTCCCCCTGTTCGTCGAGGTGGTGGGGGCCTTCGTGCTCGTCACCGTCCTCGCCGTGTCGCTCACCGAGCGCCTGCGGATCCGCGTTCACGAGCGCTTCCCGCGCAGCTTCGAGCAGGCCGCCTTCTACGGGACCCAGATCTGGCTCGCCTACACGCTCATCCTCTCCCTCACCGCGGTGGGGGCCTGGAGCGAGTACCAGGCGGCGAGCGAGAAGGTCTCCCACGAGGTGGCGACGCTCGAGGTCCTGCAGCGGCGGGCCGTGCTCTACCCGGAGCCCATGCGCACCCAGATGGACGACCTCGTCCGGGAGTACGCCCGGCTGGTCGCCGACCGGGAGTGGCCCGAGCAGGGGGCGGGGAAGCACCCGTCGGCCGCCAAGCACCTCTTCGGCAAGCTGAACGTCCTGCTCGGCGACTTCGAGCCCACGAACCTGCCCGACCAGATGGTCCACGCCGAGACCCTGCGGGAGCTCACCTCCGCCTCCGAGGCGCGCCGGGCCCGCATCCACGCGACGTCGGCGTCGCTCCCCGGGGTGGTGTGGCTCGTCATGCTCGTGGGGGCCGCCCTCGCGCTCGTGGGTGCGACCACCTTCGTCCCGGTCGACGACAGGGCGGCGCACCTCGCGCTGGTGAGCCTCATGGCCGCCTTCGTGGGGCTCGTGGTATTCGTGACCGTCGCGCTCGACCACCCGTTCCAGGGGGCCGTCACGCCGTCGGCGGACGGCTTCCGCCTCATCGCCGACCGGCCCTTCGGCGGCGGATAGCGAACAGACGAGGAGCAACATGCCCCGCGCAGCCTTCGCCGCCATCGGAACCTACGTCCCGGACCGCGTCGTCACGAACGAGGAGCTGACGCGGTACATGGACACCTCGGACGAGTGGATCACCCAGCGCACCGGCATCAAGGAGCGCCACTGGGTGGAGCCGGGGCTCGGCACCTCCGAGATGGCCTTCCGCGCCGCGCAGCGCGCGCTCGACCAGGCCGGCTGGAAGGCCGAGGACGTCGAGGCCATCATCTTCGCCACCCTCTCCACCGACCACATGTTCCCCGGCGACGGGTGCTTCCTGAACGCCAAGCTGGGGATCCCCGGGGTCCCGGCGCTCGACATCCGCAACCAGTGCTCCGGCTATCTCTACGGCCTCTCCGTGGCCGACGCCTGGATCCGCACCGGGACCTACCGCCGCATCATGCTGGTGGGCTCGGAGACCCACTCCACCGGCCTCGACGTCTCCACGCGCGGCCGCGACGTGGCGGTCATCTTCGGCGACGGCGCGGCGGTCTCGCTGCTCGAGGCCACCGACGATCCCGGGCGCGGGGTGCTGCAGGTCGAGCTGCACGCCGACGGCCGCTTCGCGAAGGACCTCTGGACCGACGCGCCCGGCTCCATCTACAGCCCGCGCATCACCAAGGAGATGGTGGACGGCGAGTCGATCTTCCCGCACATGGAGGGGCAGAAGGTCTTCAAGCACGCCATCGTGCGCATGCCGGAGGCGGTGCGCAGCGTGCTCGGCAAGGAGGGGCTCGCCACCTCCGACATCAAGGTCCTCGTCCCCCATCAGGCCAACCTGCGCATCGCCGAGACGGTGCAGAAGTCGCTCGGCCTCCGCGACGACCAGGTCTTCAACAACATCCAGAAGTACGGCAACACCACCGCCGCGAGCATCCCGCTCGCCCTCTCCGAGGCCGTTCCCGCCCGTGGCGTGAAGCGGGGCGACCTCGTCGCCCTGGCCGCCTTCGGGGCCGGCTTCACCTGGGGCGCCGCGCTCGCGAGGTGGTGATGTCCCCCAAGGATCTTGAGGCGTCGTCCAACGGCAGGACTGCGGACTTTGGATCCGCGTATGAAGGTTCGAATCCTTCCGCCTCAGCCAGGCCGCCGGCCCGGGCGCCCAACCAGCGCGCCGAGGTGAAGCCGCTCCCCCTGCCCGACCGCTTCGTCCTCGTCCCCATCGGGCCGGTGCCGAAGGGGCTCGTCCTCGACGTCTCGGCGGCGCTCCGCGAGATCTTCGGGCCGCCCTCCGAGGTCGTTTCACCTCAGGTGAAGCCCGACTACGCCTACAACAAGGACCGGCACCAGTACCACTCCACCGCGGTGCTGCGTCGGCTGGAGGGGCTCCGGCCCCGGGGGAGCGAGGCGCCGGTGCTCGGCGTGGTCGACGTCGACCTCTTCGTGCCCGACCAGCCCTTCGTCTTCGGCGAGGCCGACCGCGACGCCCGCGCGGCGCTGGTGTCGGTCTTCCGCCTCAAGGGGGGCGAGGGGCGGCCGGTGACGCCGGAGCGCTTCGTCCACCGCTCGCGCGTGGAGGCGGTGCACGCCATGGGGCACCTGCTCGGCCTCTCCCACTGCAACGACTTCCGCTGCGCCATGTTCCTCTCCCACACGCCGGCCGACTCCGACCGCAAGGGCGCCGGCCTGTGCGGCGCGTGCCGCGCGGCCATCGGCCGCCCCTGAAGCCCCTCTGCCAGCGCGCCCGGTCGAGCTGCGGCGCCTGCTGCGGGCTCTACAAC
>JBAVCR010000657.1:0-3533 GCA_049586815.1 Anaeromyxobacteraceae bacterium | reverse complement strand
TGCCCGCCCTGCTCGACCGCGTGGCGCCGCTCCGGGAGCGGGTGCACGTCGATCTCTCCTTGCCCGGGTGCCCTCCCCCGGCGGACCTCCTCGACCTCGTGCTGACCGACCTCGTCGCCGGCCGGGTCCCCGACCTCGACGGCCGCCTCCGCTTCGGGTGAACCATGCCGCGCTCGCTCGTCATCGACCCGGTGAGCCGCATCGAGGGGCGGGCGCGAGTCACCATCGAGCTCGACGGGGACGGGGCGGTGGTCTCGGCGCGGCTCCAGGTGACGGAGCTGCGCGGGTTCGAGTCGATCTGCGTCGGGCGCCCGCTGGGCGAGATGCCGGCGCTCACCGCGCGCATCTGCGGCATCTGCCCGGTGTCCCACTTCCTCGCCGCCGCGCGCGCCGGGGACGCGATCCTGGGCGCTCCACCGCCTCCCGCCGCGCGACGCCTCCGCGAGCTCGTGCAGCTCGCCCAGGTGATCCAGTCCCACGCGCTCTCCTTCTTCTACCTCTCCGCGCCGGACCTGGTGCTCGGGCACGACGGGCCGCCCGAGCGGCGCAGCATCCTCGGGCTCGCCGACGCCGCGCCCGCGCTGGCCCGGGACGGCGTCGCGCTCCGCGCCTTCGGGCAGACGGCCATCGAGCGGATCACCGGCCAGCGCATCCACGGCGCCTTCGCTGTGCCTGGCGGCGTCACCCGGCCGCTCTCCACCGAAGCCCGGCAGGCCATCCGCGCCGCCCTTCCCGCAGCGCTCGACGCCGCCCTGCGGACGCTCCAGTGGTGGGAGACCGAGGAGCCTCGTCACGCCGACCTGGCGGCGACGTGCGGAAACTTCCCGACAGCCTTCCTGGCCCTCGTCGGTCCCGGCGGGCGGCTCACCTTCGCGGAAGGCGCGCTCCGCCTCGTGTCCGCCACCGGCGACCTGCTCGAGGACGGGCTCGACCCGGCGCACTACGCCGAGCTCGTCTGCGAGCAACCGAGCGGCGCGAGCTACCTGAAGGCGCCGTCCTGGCGCTCGCTCGGACCGGTGGAGGGCAGCTACCGGGTGGGACCGCTGGCGCGCCTCAACGTCGTGGACTCCTGCGGCACGCCCCGCGCCGACCGGGCGCTCGACCGCTTCCGCTCGCTCGCCTCCGGGCCCGTGCTCTCCACCTTCCACGCCCACCGCGCCCGCCTGGTCGAGATCGTCCACGCTCTGGAGCGGACGGACGAGCTGCTCCACGACCCGCTCGTCCTCGACCCCGCCGTGCTCGCGCCGGCCGGGGCCCGCTCCGGGGAGGGCGTGGGCGCCTGCGAGGCGCCGCGCGGAACCCTCTTCCACCGCTACGCCGTGGACGGGGACGGGCTCGTGACCCGCGCCGACCTCCTCGTCGCGAGCGCCCAGAACGCCCTCTCGATGGACCGCGCCCTGCTCCAGGCATCGCGCCGCTGGCTCGACGGGGCGCGGATCACCCCGGCGCTCACGAACCGCGTCGAGGCGACGCTCCGGGCCTTCGACCCCTGCCTCTCCTGCTCCACCCACGCCCACGGGGAATCCTGGGTGGCCATCCGGGTGGTCGGGCCCGGGGGCCTGGCGCTCGACACCGGGGACGGGCGGCGTTAAGGCCCAGGGCAAGCGCCCCAGCGGAGGTCTCCATGTTCCGTCACCTTCTCGTTCCCACCGATGGCTCCCCTTCCTCCGAGGCCGCCGCACGGCAGGCCGCCGCGCTCGCGAAGAGCCTCGGCGCCCGGATCACCGGGCTTTCCGTGAAGCCGCGCTTCCACGTATTCACTCTCCGTCCCGAGGCCATCGAGGACACGAAGGACGACGCCTGGGACGTGGACCTTCACGCGAGGAACCACGTGGCTGCGCTCGCCCGGATCGCCGGCGAGGCGGGCGTTCCCTTCGACGGGCTCGTCGTCGAGTCGGAGATGCCCTGGAAGGGAATCGTGGAGGTGGCGAAGGAGAAGGGCTGCGACGCCATCGCCATGGCCTCCCACGGCCGGAGCGCGATCGGCGGGCTCCTCCTCGGCAGCCAGACCCAGCGGGTGCTCGCGCATTGCACGCTGCCGGTCATCGTGTTCCGCTGACGGCGCCTTCCACTCAGAAAAGCTCATCTGGACGCGGGGATCCGGGTGCGTAGAGTGAACGCGACCCTGACCGGAGCCGCGTCTTGAACGACTTCGACATCGCTCCCTACCTGCTCATCATCGTCGCGATCCTGCTCGCGGGAGCGATCGCCGACGGCGCCCGCTTGCGCGCGCGGAAGGGCGTCGGCGCGGCGCGGGGCGCGGGCGGCTGACGGGGCTAGCCCCCCTTGCCGGTCGGCTTGCGGAAGAAGATCTCCACGAGCTTCCCCTCCCCCAGCACGCGCCCCAGCTCCCGGAAGGCGAAGAACGGGACGAAGGCCACGGCCATGAGCTCGACGCGGGAGAGGATCTCGATCCCACGCCCCCCGGAGAGGTCGAACACCTCGCTCACCGGCTTGTGGTGGAGGAGCGCGCTCGCGACGTGCTCCAGGATCTTGAAGGCGAGGACGAGGAGGCTGAAGGTGAAGGTCTTCCAGAGCACGGAGAGGAAGAGCCGCCTGCCCTGGAGCCTCTCCCCCACGTGCAGGGCCTCCCCGATGAGAACGATCTTCCCGAGGATGAGCGCCTCCACGACGACCCAGCCCACCTGGAAGTAGCCGAGGTCGTACTCCTCCATGAGGAGGCGCCGGTAGGTGGCGAAGGAGAGGAGGAAGATCCCCAGGTAGACGGAGATGACGACGTAGCTCTCCATCTCGTGGGTGAGGCGCTTCTTCAGATCCTTGTGCTTCCCGCTGGCAGGCGACATGCCGGGGAAGTTACACCAACACCGGGTCGCGTCTACTCCCGCCCGGGGCGGGGCTGCGTCTCGAGGAAGGCGGCGACGTCGCGCGCCTTCTCCTCGGTCATCGATCCCACGTAGCCCGCCATCGCAGACGAGATGTAGGAAGCGAGCTTGGGCGCGTGCCCCATGGCGGATGTCGCCGAGAAGGCCCCCTTCCCCCAGACGGCCGGGCCCGCGCCACCCGACCCGTCGGCGCCATGGCAGCTCGCGCACATCGTGGCGTAGAGCCCCTTCCCCTTCGCCGCGTCCTTCGCCACCCAGAACGGTTCCCCCTCGTGCATCGGGACGAGCCTGCGCGGCCCGCCTCCTCGCTCGCTCATCTCCATCCGCCTCCCCTGCGAGAGCGAGGTCACGTAGGCGTCGAGCGCGCGAAGCTCCGGGCTGCCCGATGCCGGGGGCGTCGCGCCCAGGTGCTGGGAGAAGCAGGCCGCGATGCGGTCGTCGAGGATCATCACCTTGCCGTCCACGGCCGCCGGGTACGCGGCGGCGGCCCCGAAGAGCGGGAGCGCGTTCAGGTCGGTCCCTCCCTTGCGGTGGCAGCTTGCGCACGACCGCCTCGTTCCGGGCCCGGCCGGCTCGGCGAAGAGGCGGCGCCCCTCCGACACCAGGGCGGCGAGCGGCCCCGCCTTGCCGGCCGCCGCGGCGACGTCGGGGACGGCGGGCAGCGGCTTCGCCGGCGGAACGCCCTTCGCG
>JBAVCR010000656.1:0-2721 GCA_049586815.1 Anaeromyxobacteraceae bacterium | reverse complement strand
GCGCCGGCCAGCGGGATGAGCACCTCGAACCCGTCGCCGACGGCGACGGCGCACTGCGGCCGGCGGCCCGCCGGCCTCCCGGCCTCGTGGAGGACGAGCCCCTGCACGTTGCCGAGCCGCTCGACGCGCCCGGTCTCGGAGCGGAGCGTGGCGAGGGCCTCGGCGGAGAGGGCCCCCACCTCGACGCCCTGGAAGACGGTCTTCCAGGGCACGTTCATCTCGCCGCGGACGTTGCGGATGGCCTCCACCACGCCGAGCACCGGTCCGAAGCTCCTCTCGGCGGTCTCGTCGACCGCCCGCCGCTCCGGGTAGCGCGCCTCCAGGATCGAGGCCGGCCACGAGGTGGCGCCGGTGCGCTCCTTCAGCGTCTGCCAGAGCTCCTCGGTGACGAAGGGCATGATGGGGTGGAGCAGGCGGAGCGCGGTGTCGAGCGCGTGGGCGAGGACGGCCTGCGCCCCCGCCTTCTTCGGGGCGTCGTCGCCGTAGAGGGCCTCCTTGGCGAGCTCGATGTACCAGTCGCAGAGGTCGTTCCAGCAGAAGCGGTAGACGGTGCCGGCGGCCTCGTCGAAGCGGAAGGCCTCGAGCGCGTCCACCGTGGCGTTCACCGCTCGTGCGAGCCGGGCGAGCAGCCAGCGGTCGGCCGGTGAGCGGGCCAGCTCGGCGGCGCGGGAGGCGTCGGGCGCGCCCTCCAGGTTCATGAGCGCGAAGCGGGTGGCGTTCCAGAGCTTGTTCGCGAAGGCCCGGTAGCCCTCGATCCGCTCCTTCGCCAGCTTGATGTCGCGCCCCTGGGCGCTGGTGAGCGCGGCCAGCGTGAAGCGCAGCGCGTCGGCTCCGTACTTCTCGGTGATGTCGAGGGGGTCGATGACGTTCCCCTTCGTCTTCGACATCTTCTGCCCCTTCTCGTCCCGCACCATGGGGTGCAGGAACACGGTCCGGAAGGGGACGTCGCCCATGAAGTGGATGCCCATCATCATCATCCGGGCCACCCAGAAGAAGATGATGTCGTGCCCGGTCTCCATGACGGAGGTCGGGTAGAAGGTCTCGAGCTCCTTCGTGCGATCCGGCCAGCCCAGCGTGGAGAAGGGCCAGAGGGCCGACGAGAACCAGGTGTCGAGGACGTCCTCGTCCTGGCGCAGCCCGCGCTCGCCGCAGGTGGCGCAGGACCCGGGGACCGTGCGGGAGACGGTCACGTGGCCGGACGGACAGTACCAGGCCGGGATCTGGTGCCCCCACCAGAGCTGGCGGGAGATGCACCAGTCGTGGATGTTGCGCATCCACGCCATGTACGTGTTGGTCCACCCCTCCGGGATGAAGCGGGTCCGCCCCTCCTCCACGGCCTCGATGGCGGGCCGGGCCAGCGGCTCGATCTTCACGTACCACTGGTCGGAGAGCAGCGGCTCGAGCACCGTCTCGCAGCGCTGGCAGCGCCCGAGCGGCAGGAGGTGCGGCTTCGCGCCGCGGTCGAGCCCCTTCTCGGCGAGCGCCGCCTTCACGGCCTTGCGGGCCTCGAAGCGATCCATGCCCGCGAACGGGCCGGCCTCGGCGGTCATGCGGCCGTCGGGCCCGATCACCGGGAGGAGCGGGAGGCCGTGGCGCTGGGCCACCTCGAAGTCGTTGAAGTCGTGGGCCGGCGTGACCTTGACCGCGCCGGTCCCGAACTTCGGGTCGACGAGGATGGCATCGGCGACCACCGGGAACTCGCGCCCGGTGACCGGGTGGCGGACGTTCCGGCCGACCACGGCGCGCCAGCGCTCGTCGTCCGGGTGCACGGCGATGGCGGTGTCGCCGAGCATCGTCTCGGGGCGCGTGGTGGCCACGACGATCTCGCCCGAGCCGTCGGCGAGCGGGTACGCGAAGCTCCACAGCTCACCGGGGTGGTTCTCCTCGTGGTTCACCTCGAGGTCGGAGAGCGCGGTGTGGCAGCGGGGGCACCAGTTGATGAGCTTCTTCGCCCGGTAGACGAGCCCCTCCTCCCAGAGCCGCACGAAGACCTCGCGCACGGCCCGGGAGAGCCCCTCGTCCATGGTGAAGCGCTCGCGCTGCCAGTCGAGCGACGCCCCGAGCGCCTGGTGCTGCACGCCGATGCGCGACCCGTACTGCTCCTTCCAGGCCCACACCCGGCGCAGGAACTCCTCGCGGCCGAGGTCGTGCCGGCTCTTCTTCTCGGTCCGCTGCAGGTCCTTCTCCACCACCATCTGCGTGGCGATGCCGGCATGGTCGGTGCCGGGCAGCCAGAGCACGTTGAACCCGCTCATGCGCTTCCAGCGGATGAGGATGTCCTGGATGGTGGCGGTGAGCGCGTGGCCGAGGTGCAGGGAGCCCGTCACGTTGGGCGGCGGCAGCACGATGGAGAAGGCCGGGCGGCTCCGGTCGTTCTCGTCGCCGTGGAAGTAGCCGCGCTCGAGCCAGGTGCGGTACCAGCGCGGCTCGACGTCGTGGTGGTCGTAGGCCTTCGACAGCTCGGTCGAGGGCGGGGTCTGTCGTTCTTCGGACACGTCACTCTCCATGGCGCGGGGCGCCGCGGGGGAGCCCTCGGGGCTCCGGCCCGCCGGTGCGGCGCGGCCTCGTTCAGCGCTTCTGGCGCTCGTTCACCAGGCGTTCCACGTGCTCGCGGATGATCACCTCCGCGAGCTGCGGGATGACCTCCCAGGCGATCCTCTCCACGACCTCGCGCGACGCCTGCGAGAGCGCGGTCCGCAGGGCGGCCTCCCCGCCGTCGGC
>JBAVCR010000655.1:0-3958 GCA_049586815.1 Anaeromyxobacteraceae bacterium | reverse complement strand
GCCGGCGGGCGAGCGCGGCCACCCGGGCGACCCGCTCGCCCGGCGGGGACGGCGGTGGGCGCGGGGGGGGGCCGAACCGCTCGGCGATGCGCTTCGTCACCTCGGACCTTCCGGCCTCGCCGTCGATCACCTCGGCCCGGAGGTCTCCCCAGGTGGCACGGTCCATCCGCCCGGCGGCCTCGGCCCGGGAGAGCACCTCGATCACCTCGAACGGCGGCGCGGAGCGGACGTCGCGGGCGCGGGCGAGCTCGGGCTCGTGGCGCTCCAGGAAGCCGTAGGAGAGCGTGAGCTTCTCCACGGTGGCCCGCCGCAGGAAGAGCTCCTTCGTGCAGTAGTCCTCGAAGCTCGCGTAGCCCCACTCCTGCCAGGCCTCCTCCAGGCGGACCTGCGCCAGCATCCGGCCCAGGTCGACCCAGGACGCCTTGAATCGGCGCGCGCTCTCGAGCGCCTTGCGGCGCAGCGACCCCTCGGGCAGCTCCCCGATCCGGGAGTCCAGCCGGGACACGGCTCCGGTTCCCACGCGCTCCTCGCCTCCTCACCCCGGCGCCGGTGCGATGGCTTCGCGGGCGCGGGCGTGCGAACGTAGCACGGCGTGGAGAAGCGACGGTACGCGATGCGGATCGCCTACGAGGGGGGCTCGTTCCGCGGCTTCCAGCGCCAGCCCGGACTGCCCACCGTGGAGGAGGCGCTGCTCGCCGCGCTCCGCCCGCTCGGGCTCTCCCCGCGGCTCGAGGTCGCGGCGCGGACCGACGCCGGCGTCCATGCCGACGCGCAGGTGGTGAGCTTCTCGGTACGCTCCGACGTCGAGCCGGACGTGCTGCGGGCGGCGGTGAACCGGGGAACCCCTCCCACCCTCCTCTGCCTCGCGGCCTGGCGGGCCGACCCCTCGTTCCACGCACGGGCGAGCGCCACGTCGCGCACCTACCGCTACCTCGTCGGCGCTCCGGCGCCCGGGGAGCTCGACGGCCGCGCGTGGTCCCTCCCCGACGAGCGGGCCTTCCCCGGACAGGTGGCCGTGGAGCCCGACGGCGCCCGGATGGCGGAGGCCCTCGCGGCGGCGGTGGGCGAACACGACTTCGCCGGCTTCGCCCGCCCCGGGGAGCAGCGGGGCTCGGTCCGGACGGTGACCGGCATCGAGGTGGAGCGGGCCAGCTGGGCCCCGCTCTGGTCGATCACCATCTCGGGGCGCGGCTTCCTCCGCGCCCAGGTCCGGAACCTGGTGGGGACGGCCGTGACGGTGGGAGTCGGACTCGCCCCGACCACCCGGATCGCGGAGATCCTCCGCGACCGCGGGCGGTACCGGGGCGTGCGCGCGCCGGCCTGGGGGCTCACCCTGATCGCGGTGATCTACCCCCCGGCGCTCGGGCCCCCTCTACCGGGGGCTGGCGTCGTTGCTGGCTGACACGTCGCCGTACTTCACGAGCAGGTCGGAGACCGCCTCGCGGAGGTAGTCGGACTGACGGATCCGGGTCGACCGGGCGAGCCGGCGGAGCCGCGCGGCCAGTTCCGGGGGGAGCCGGACCAGCATGGGCTCCAGGCGCGTCGCGGCAGGCCCCATCAGGGGCATCGGGGCGACCGAACGGGGCATCTCGATGGGTCTCATGTAGGCCTCTACCTTCCTATGACTACGTTTGCCTACACGCTACCACCCGATATTCGTAAGTCAAAAAAATCAGAATTAGGAAAAAATCAAACTGAATCGACGGCCGGTCGGGCGATTCCCGCGACCTCGTTCATCCGCCCCGACCGGAAGGGCTCGAGGTCGAGGGCGGCGAGCGCGAAGCCCGCCTTCCGGACGGCCTCGGCGAGGGCCTCCCGGCGCGCGAAGGCGAGCTCCATCTCCTCGGCCGCCACCTCGATGCGCCCCACCACCCCGTGGTCGCGCACCCGGAACTGCCGGAGCCCGGCCGCGCGCACGCCCGCCTCCGCCGCCTCGATGCGCGCGAGCCGCTCCGGCGTGACCGGCGTGCCGTAGGGGATCCGCGAGGCGAGACAGGCCATCTGCGGCTTGTCCCAGGTGGGAAGGCCGTAGTGCTCGCTCCAGGCCCGCACCTCGTCCTTCGTGAGGCCGGCCTCGGCGAGCGGGGAGAGCACCTGCTGCTCGCCTGCCGCGCGGTGGCCCGGGCGGTGATCCCGGCGATCGTCGGCGTTGAAGCCGTCGACGACGGCGCCGAGCCCGAGCCGCGCTGCGGTCGACGCGCAGAGGCGGTAGAGCTCGACCTTGCAGAAGTAGCAGCGCTCGGTGGTGTTCTCGCGGTAGCGCGGGTCGTAACCCTCCCGGCTCTCCACCTCGAGGTGGCGCACGCCGATGCGGGCCGCGAGCGCCCTCGCCTCCTCCCGCTCGGCCTGCGGAACGCTGGGCGAGTGGGCCGTCATCGCGACCGCCCGGTCGCCCAGGACCTCGTGGGCCACGGCCAGCACGAGCGTGGAGTCGACGCCTCCCGAGAAGGCCACGAGCGCGCCTCCCGTCGCGCGGAGCGCGCCCTTCATGCGGTCGAGGCGGATCCGGGACCCTTCGCGCAACCGCGCGCGGTCCTGCTGCGTGCCCGTCATGCGGGGATCCTAGCCGCGCCGCCCCTTCGCCGCCTTCCCCTTCGCCTTCGGGGCGGGAGCGGGCTTCCGGGCCGGCTTCGGCGGCTTGGCCTTCGCCGCCGCGGCAGGCTTCGCCTTCACCGCGGGCTTGGCCGCGACCTTGGCCGCCGGCTTCGCTCCCGCCTTGCGGGGCTTGAGGCCGCCGGTGAGGAGCGCGAACTCCGCCGTCGTCACGTACTTCAGGTCGACGAGCTTCTGGAAGAGCCGTCCGAGCGCCGCGTCGGGACGCTCCTGGTCGGTCCGGACGACGAGCTCGGGGTGGCCGGGCGGCTCGTACGGATCGTCGATGCCGGCCACGTTGGTGAGCTCGTGGGCGAGCGCCTTGCGGTACATGCCCTCGGAGTCGCGGGCGAGCAAGGTCTCCATCGGCGCGTCGACGAAGACCTCGACGAACCGGCGCACCTCGCGCCGCACCGCCTCGCGCGGCTCGCGGAACGGCGAGAGCGACGCGACCACCACCACCGCACCGTGCCGGACGAGCATCCGGGCCACGGCCCCGAGGCGACGGACCGCCGTGTCGCGGTCCTCCTTCGAGACCCCGAGGCCGCGCGTGAGCAGCTCGTTCGGAGCGTCGCCGTCGATGACCTCGGCGGGCCGTCCCGCGGCTGCGAAGCGCTTGCCGAGGTGGTGGGAGAGCGTGCTCTTCCCGGCCCCCGTCATGCCGGTGAGCCAGATCACGAAGCCCGTCCCGTGCTGCTGATCCATGCGCCCTCCCCAGGTTCACTCAACGGCGAATGCAGCAATATACAGAATTCCGGGAGAGAAATCGCTGACTCAGGAGGGCCCCTGGCTCGCGCCGCGCACCAGGCCGCCGTCCGCTGCCACCTCGGCGAAGATCCGCCCGTTCCAGCGGAAGATACCGATCTCCTTCACCTTTTCGGCTTCCACCGCGACGATGATCTGGTCCGCGCCGGGAAGGACGGGACGGCCGTCGACGACGGCGAGCTCGCGGTCGACGACGGAAAGCCGCCCCGGGCCGCCCACGTGGGAGTGGAAGACCGCCGCGATGCGACCTCCCTCCCGCCGCAGTCGCCGGACGAGCGCCAGGTGGGCGACGGGGTCGGCCAGGAAGGCCGTCTCCGGGCGCTCCCCGAGGCCGGGGGGCCCCTCCACCTGCCCCGCGACGTTCCGGACCGGGATCACCTCGAGCACGCCCCACCGGTCGGCGACGACGAATCCGCAGGCCTCGCGCCCGGGGTCGGCGAGCGCCGCCGCCGAGAGCCTTGCCAGGACCGGACGGTAGTCGGCCACGGCGGGGAAGCCTCAGGCGACCGTCGCCCCGCCCGGTCCGTTGCAGGCGCAGCCGGCCTGCCGGACCGTCGCGCGGACGAGCGGCGTCCCGCGGAAGACCTCCACGCGGCGGGCC
>JBAVCR010000654.1:0-2176 GCA_049586815.1 Anaeromyxobacteraceae bacterium | reverse complement strand
CGAGCCGTTGACGAGCGGGATCTCCACCTTCTCGGAGACGAACTCCTCGAGCTTCTCGTCGACCACGGTGAAGCGCAGCGGGATCTTGTCGAGCTTGAGCCCCTTCTTCACCTCGAGCTCGAGCAGGGCCGGGCGGCTCTCGCCCGGGGGGATGGAGCCGATGACGGCCCGCCCCTTCTTGATGAAGACCTTGTCGTCGGCCAGGTTCTTGAGCGACACGAAGGTCTTGTCGCCGCTCGGGCCGGCGCCCACGTTCTTCACGTCGACGCGGAGCAGGACCTCCTCGCCGCGGGTGAGCAGGCCGTCGCCGTCGCCCTTCGCGTCGTCGTCCACCTGCCAGGTGAAGGCGAAGAGCGGGCGGGGGAGCTCCACCACCTCGAAGCGGGTGCGGGTCTCCGGGAAGGTGTCGCCGGCGTCGTCCTCGAGCTGCAGGGACACCACGTCGAGCCGGCTCTCCATGCCCTTCGGCACGCGCAGCGGCACCGTCCAGCTGCGCTGCTGGCCCGGCTTCACGGCGCCGAAGACGAACTCGCGGCGGTCGAGGAAGGGGGCGTCCTCGGCCCTGGTGTAGCCGCGCAGGCGCCAGGCGGGGGCGTCGCCCTCGTTCTTCACCGTGACCACCCAGGGGACGGTCTCGCCGGCCTTCACCGGCTTGCCGTCGGCCGGCGCGAAGGTGACGACCGGCCGCGCCATGCCGCCCGTGGAGGGGCCCGCCGTCCAGTCGACGCCCATCTGGGAGAGGCGGGCCTGGAGGCGCGCCTGCTCGTCGGTGCGCCGCTCGCCCACGAGGACCTTGGCGGCCTCGAGGAGGCGGGCGCGGTCCGGATACGGGGCGCGGGCGATGAGGTCCTTGGCGAAGCGGATCTGGTAGTCCTCGACGAGCTCGTCGGGGTTCGCGTCGGCCTCCTCGTCCTCGAGCTGGGCCGGGGTGAGCTCCGGCTCGTCCGACCGGGCGCGGGCCTCCTCGCGGGCCTCCTTCTTCAGGGCCTTCGCGACCGCGTCCTCCTTCTCGTCGAGCAGGTAGCGCAGCTCGAGAGGCGGCTTCTCGGCCACCTTGCGCTCCTTGTCGCCGCGCTTCGCGTCCGCGCCGAGGAGCGGGTTCTTGAAGTGGTGGTCGAGGTCGGCCTCGCCCATGGAGCGGGGCGGGGCGAACCAGTTCACCGCGTCGGGGAGGGCGCGCCCCGGCTGGAGCAGCACGTCGGGAGTGATGCCCACCTCCTGGATGGAGATGTCACCGGGGGTGAGGTACTGGGCGATGGTGAGCTTGAGCGCGGCGTCGTCGCCGTTGTGGGCCGGGTCGCTGAAGTCGTAGAGGACCTGCACCGAGCCCTTGCCGAAGGTCTGGCGGCCGGCCACCAGCGCGCGGCCGTTGTTCTTCAGCGCGCCCGCCACGATCTCGCTGGCCGAGGCCGAGGCGTTGTTCACGAGCACCACGAGCGGCAGCTGCGGGTAGTCGTTGCGGTCGGCGCGCGCCTCCTTCACCTCGTGGATCTGCCGCCGGTCGCCCTCGCCGACGGTCTTCACGATCACTCCCTCGGAGAGGAAGAGGTCGGAGACCGAGATGGCCTGCTCGAGGAGCCCGCCCGGGTTGCCGCGCAGGTCGAGGATGAGCCCCTCGAGCCGTCCGCCCGCGGCGGCCGCCTCGGCCTTCTGCTGCTCGATGGCCTTCTGGAGGTCGCGGGTGGTGTTGGCGGAGAACTGCGCGACCTTCACGTAGCCCACGTTCCTGTCGAGGAGCTTCGCGAAGGGGACGGTCTCGACGTTGATGACCTCGCGGACCAGGGAGAGCTTCTTCCCCTCCGCGCCGGGCTTGCCCACGGTGACGTTGACGCGGGTGCCGGGCTTGCCGCGCAGCCGGTCGACCGCGTCCTGCACGTCCATGTTGATGGTGGACTGCTCCTCGATGCGCGAGATGACGTCCTTGGCGCGGATGCCGGAGCGCTGCGCCGGGGTGCCCTTCAGCACCTTCATGACGGTGAGGTTCCCGTCGCGCATGCCGATGACGAAGCCGAGCCCGCCGAACTCCCCGCGGGTCTGCAGCCGCATCTCCTTGAAGTTCTTCGGCTCGAGCAGGACGGAGTGCGGGTCGAGCGTCTGCAGCATGCCGTTCGCCGCCGCGTACTCGACGTCGCCCAGGTTCTTGTGGGCGACGAGGTGGTCCTGCACGAAGTCCATG
>JBAVCR010000653.1:0-2269 GCA_049586815.1 Anaeromyxobacteraceae bacterium | reverse complement strand
CGACCACCTCCGGGCGCTCGGGGTGGAGGTCTTCTCGCTCCTCGTGCCGGTGCCGGCCGGGGCGGCGGTGGCCGCGATGCTGCTCTCGCCCGCGGCGGGCGTGCTGCTCGCCATCGCCGTCGGCTCCTCGGTGGGGCTGCTCGGCGGCCCGTCGGTGGTCCTCGGGCTGCAGGTCACGCTCTCCTCGGTGACCGCGGCGCTCCTGCTCGCCCGGGTGCAGCGCCGGCGGCACGTGTGGCGCGCCGGGCTGGCGGTGGGAGCGCTGCAGGCCGCGCTGGTCGCCGCGGGCTGGCTCTTCGCAGGAAGGGCGCGGCTCGAGGTCCCGCCCCTCGACCTCGCGGCCGGGCTCGCCGCCGCCTTCCTCTCCGGGGCGGTGCTGCTCCCCCTCACCGTGGTGGTGGTCGTGCCGATCCTCGAGAGGCTCCTGGGTCTCGCGAGCGACCTGCGCCTGCGCGATCTCGCGAGCCTCAACCACCCCGCGCTGAAGGAGCTCATCGTCCAGGCCCCCGGCACCTGGCACCACTCCGTGGTGGCCGGCGCCCTCGCCGAGGCCGGAGCCGACGCCATCGGGGCCGACGCGCTGCTCGCCCGGGTGGGGGCCCACTTCCACGACATCGGAAAGGGCGCGGACCCGGCCTCGTTCATCGAGAACACGCGCGGCGAGAACCGCCTCCTCGGCCTCCCTCCCCACGAGGGCGCGGCCCGGGTGCGCCGCCACGTCGACGACGGCGTGGCCGCCGCCCGCCGCTGGAAGCTGCCCCGCGCCGTCGTCGACATCGTCGCCCAGCACCACGGGACCCGGTTCGTCTCGTTCTTCTGGTCGAAGGAGCGGAAGCCGGTGGCGGAGGAGGGCGACCTCTCCCCGACCTTCCGCTATCCCGGTCCGCGCCCCCAGACGCCCGAGGCGGCGCTCGTGATGATCGCCGACGCCTGCGAGGCCTCCTCCCGCGAGCTGCCGGAGGCCACGCCGGAGCGTCTGCTCCACCTGGTGCGGCGACGCATCGGCGAGATCCTCGACGAGGGACAGCTCGACGAGAGCGAGCTCACCATCGGCGACCTCGACGCCGTGGCCCGGGCCATGGCGCGCGCGCTCGATGCCGTCTATCGCGCCCGCTCGGCCGGGAACCCGGTCCCCCCGCAGGCGCCGCCCGACCGTGGCGCCCCGCTCCAGCTCGTCCAGCCGTGAACGTCGAGCTTCGCAGCGACCATCCCTCGGGCGCCGCCCTGCGGCGGAGGGTGCGATCCCGCATGGGGACGCTGCTTCGCGCGCTCGGGCGCCCCCGGGCCGGTGTCTCTGTGCTCCTCACCACGGACGGCCGGATCCGCACGCTCAACCGCCGCTGGCGCGGCGTCGACCACGCCACCGACGTGCTCTCGTTCCCGGCCGACGATCCGCCCGGGAGCGGGCCCTACCTGGGCGACCTGGCCGTCTCGCTCGACGTGGCGTCGCGGCGGGCCCGGCGGGCCGGACGCACGCTCGGCGAGGAGGTCGACCGCTACCTCGTGCACGGGCTCCTGCACCTCGTGGGGCACGACCACCTGCGGCCCGGGGAGGCGCGGGACATGGCCCGGGCCGAGGACGAGCTCCTCGGGTGCGTCGGCATGGTGCACGAGTCACTGAGGCGGGGAGGGCGCCCGTGACGCGGACTCGCGCCGGGAGGTTCGCGCTGGCCGTGCTGGGCGGGGTGCTCGAGGTCCTCGCGCTCCCGCTCGTCGTGCCCGGGCTCGGGCTCCGGCAGGTCGACCCGGTGGGCTGGATGTCGGTCCTGGGATGGGTGGGGCTCGTCCCCGCCATCCTGGCGCTCGGCGCCGCCGCCGGGCCCGGCGAGGCGGCGCTCCTCGGCCTCGCCGCAGGCGCGGCCGCCTTCTACGCCGCCATCTACTGGGTCAGCCACGCCATGACCGCCTTCGGCGGCCTCTCGGCGGGGGTGGCCTTCGTCGGGCTCACCGCGCTCGTCCTGTACATGGCGGCGCACTGGTCGCTGGCGTTCTGGGTGAGCTTCACCATCCGACGCCGCACCGGCTGGCCCCTCTGGGTCCACCTTCCGGTGGCCTGGGTCGCCACCGAGCTCTCTCGGAACTACCTCTTCACCGGCTTCCCCTGGGGCAACCTGGGCTACACCCAGGTGCGGAACGGGCCGGTGGCCCAGCTCGCCGCGCTGGGCGGGGTCTACGCCGTCGCCGGCCTCGTGGTGCTCGTGAACTGCGTGCTGGCGGCCTGGTGGGAGGCCCGCCCGGGGGCCCGCGCGCGTGCCGCGCCGCCCTGGCG
>JBAVCR010000652.1:0-10006 GCA_049586815.1 Anaeromyxobacteraceae bacterium | reverse complement strand
CTCCCGCGCCGGGCCCGGCGGGCCGGGGCGCGCATCGCGGTGGCGCGCGGGGAGCCGTCGGGCGCCTTCGACGGTGTGCTCGTCGACGCCCCCTGCAGCGGCTCCGGGGCGCTCGCGCGGGAGCCGGACGCCCGGTGGAGGATCGACGACGCGGCGGTGGAGCGGTTCGGCCGGGAGCAGCGGGAGGTGCTCGACCGGGGAGGGGAGCTCGTGCGCCCCGGGGGAGTGCTCGTCCTCGCCACCTGCTCGCTCTTCCGGGAGGAGGGGGAGGACGTGCTCGCCGACTTCCTGGGGCGTCACCGGGACTTCCGGGTCGCGGCCGAGGAGCGCCGCTGGCCCCACCGGATGCCCGGCGCGGGCTTCTTCCTGGCCCGGCTCGAGCGGACCGCCCGGAAGGGGCGAACCCGCTTGACGGGGCACGGGGCGGCGCGTTAGAAAGCGCCCTCCCGTCGGGGGCATGCAGCCCTTCGAGCCACCCGCAGGGAGGGTGACGTGGCGTTTCGCGACTTCCTCGTCGGCATCCGGGACCGCATCGTCCAGCGGTCGCAGATCGGCAAGGAGAAGCTCGACGCGGCCTTCGCCCGCAGGGAGCTCGACCGGCGTCTCACGGATCTCGGCGAGCGGTACTACTCCCTGGTGAGCCAGGGAGCGGCGGGTGTGCCGGAGGATCTCCGGGGCCTCCTCGCAGAGGTCGACTCGCTGATGCAGCAACTGCAGTCGCTTCGCGAGCAGGTGCGGCGGCTGGAGGAAGGCGCGGCGTAGGCCGCAGACATAGACGGGCCCGTGGCGCAGCTGGGAGCGCGCCTGAATGGCATTCAGGAGGTCACCGGTTCGATCCCGGTCGGGTCCACCAAACAGACGGGGGCATTCGCGAAAGCGGATGCCCCCGTCGCCTTTTCGGGTCTCTCGCGGACGCGGTCACAGCGATCTCAGGTACTGCACCAGGTCGTCCACCTCGCCCTCGCTCAGTCCGAGCGGCACGCCGCCCGCCCCGACCCCCGTCTCGTCGTAGTGACGGACGACGTCCCGCAGGGTCGCGAAGCGCCCGTCGTGGAAGAACGGACCCGGCTCCGCCGCGAGGCTCGCCGGTGGCGGCCCGCCGGGGAACCGCGCGAAGAGTCCTCGCAGGGGCGCCGTGCGGTAGCGCCGGTCCGGGGAGCGGTTCGCCTGGAAGTCGTCGATGGCGAGCTCCGCCGGAGCGTGGAGGTTCCAGCCCGGCTCGGTGAAGAGCGGGGGGACGTGGCAGGTGGCGCACTTGCCCTTGCCGGAGAAGACCGCCGCGCCCCGCCGCGCCGCCGCCTCGTCGAAGAAGCCCTCCGGCGGCCTCGGCGGTGGGAGCGAGAGCTGGTAGGCGTGAAGGGCGGCCAGGCGCGGGGTCACGAGGTCGGGCTTGCCCTCCGGGGGCCGCACGTGACCGGACCCCGCCCGGGCGGCGACCGGAAACGTCGCCGCGTCGTCGAGCCGTGCGTCGTCGAAGGTTCCCTGCCCGTGCATCTCGAGGTTCGCGACCAGCGCGTTCCAGTGGGTCACCGACCCCCACCCGGTCCAGGTGTGGAGGTTCACGCCGGCGAGGCCGAAGGCCGATGGGATGAGCACCGCCGCCGGCTTGCCGTCGGGGCGGAGGCCCTTGCCGTCCAGGAAGAGCGCGGCGTCGTACTTCCCCGGCCCCCAGCTCGCGAGCACCTGCTTCACGGTGGGGACGTCGACGGGAGTGCCGGAAAGCGAGAGCAGGTCGGCTACCGGCTGCAGGTCCGGCGAGAGGCCCACGATCGCGCCCACGTCGAGGTCGCGGTTGGCCCAGCCGTCCAGGCGGCGCCCGATCCCCGGAGCGAACGAGCCGTCGACGGTGGAGTGGCAGAGCGCACAGGTGATGCCCATCGAGCGGAGGCTGCCCTGGGAGTCGAAGGCGCCCTTCACGCCGACCACCGCGTCGAGGCGCAGCAGGGCGAGGGTGGTGGCCGGGTCGTCCAGATCCACCTGGCCTGCCCGGATCGCCCGGCGCAGGGTCGCGGGCAGCGCCTCCGCGTCCACCTTCAACCCCACGGAGAGCGCCGTTCGCGGGCTCACGCCCGGGCCGACCCCGCCGTGGGCGGCGCCGGCGACGGCCTCGTGGAGGCGGAGGGTCCCGCTCCAGAAGGCCTCGTCGCCGAAGGTCTCGAACCGGAAGGTCCGTCGCCCCTCGCGGACGGCATCCTCGCCGTCCCCGCGGTTCTCCCCGTGGGACGCGCCGAGGACGGCCCCGGGGACCTCCGGGGCGGCCCCCGGGGGAAGCGCGCGCTCGCTGCACCCCAGCGCCGAGGCCGCGATCGCCGCGGGAAGCAGGGTCCGGAACCAGGTGGGGCTCGGTCTCATGACGTCTCCCTTCGTCCGGAGCGGCGGGGGTCGCGCCAATGCGGCCGGACCACGCTCCGGGACGTTCGATGGCGAAGGGGCCGTCCCGTTACGGCCTCCGGAGCCTGGCGCCCTCGATCGACCGGAGGCCGCACATGAAGCCTTCGTGGGGCAGGACGCTCCTGGGTGGCTTCCTCGGGACGGTCGTCTTCTCGCTGATGATGAAGTTCGTCGCGCCGAGGATGATCGGGCACGCGATGGGCTTCTCGGCGATCGCCCGCGGGATGATCGTCGCGTTCTGGCTCTTCCTGGTCGCGGAGTCGGTGGTGATGCCCATGGCAGGAAACGGCTTCTGGAGCGCGCCGCGTCGCCGGCGTTCAGGTCCCGATCGCCCAATACAGTGCATATGCAACGATTGGCGCCCGGGTTGCGCGCATTAGGGAGGCGGTGGAGGGAGCTCGGAGGTGTGCCATGTCCGGGTTCCAGACGGCTGAGGAGTACGCCGCGGCGCTTCACGCAATTCACGACGAGTATCGCCAGGGGCGCGTGACCCTGCGGGAGCATCTCCTCCGCTCCACGTCGCTCTGGTCCGAGATCCTGAAGCGTGACCTCGTCGACCAGGTCCAGGCCGCGATAGACCGGTGCGAGGACGGGTGAGCGGGGCCAGGCCTCGCCGGGGCCCGTCGGCTCCCTCCCGGGTGCTCCCCCGGTGATTTCGCATCCCGGATAGGCAGGGCCGTCCCGGCCATTAGGGGTGGGAGATGCGCTACGTCGACAATGCCGCCGCGGTCTCCGGGGAACTCCGGAAGTCCTGGGGATGGCTCCTCGCCTGGGGAGTCCTCCTCGTCTTCGTCGGGTTCATCGGGCTCTCCTACGAATTCCTCGCCACCGCGGTGGCCATGGACGTGATCGGTCTCTTCCTCATCGCCCTCGGCGTCATCGAGATCGTCCAGGCCTTCAAGCACGTCCGCTGGGCGGGCTTCTTCCTCTTCCTCGTGGGGGGACTGCTCTCCATCGTGACCGGCTTCATGGTCTGGTACCGCCCGCTCGCGGGGATGGCCGTGATCACGCTCTTCATGGCGAGCTACTTCCTCGTCCTGGGCGCATTCCGGCTCGTCGGCGCGATCGCCGTCCGCCACCCGGGCTGGGTGTGGGGCGCGGCGAGCGGGCTCGCCGGCGTGGTGCTCGGCATCCTGATCTTCGCCGGGTGGCCGGCCTCGTCCCTGTGGGTGATCGGCCTCTTCGTGTCGATCAGCCTGCTCTTCCAGGGCTGGAATTACGTCATGCTGGCGCTCGTGGCGCGGCGGGCCGCGGAGCCCGTCGCCGCCTGAGCCGCGGCGACGTCCGTCAGCCGAGCCAGGTGTCCTGCACCACGTCGTCCTTCTGGTAGAACTTCCGCCCGGTGATCATCGCGGAGACGAGCCCGTTCCTGTACTGCGTCGAGTCGTAGATGACGATGTAGACGTGCAGGATGACGAAGGTGGCGATGAACCAGGCTGCGACGAGGTGCAGGCTCGTCACCCGGAAGGGTCCGCCGAGGAGCGGCAGCATCCAGCCGAAGACCCGGTTCAGCGGTCCCGTGGGCGCGTCCTGGGAGAAGAGGGCGAGCCCGGTGAGGATCTGGAAGCCCCCGAGCCCCACCACGCCCACCGTGTAGGAGAGGCCGGCGAGGGCGTTGTGCCCGAGGTGGATGGGGCCTCGCCGCAACTTCAGATACTCCGTTCCCTGGGTGGCCAGGTCCTTCCACCAGCGGGCGCGCCAGAAGAACGGGAATCCGGACCGGGAGTAGTTGTTGCCCGCGAAGAACCAGTAGGCGCGAACGAGCCAGGCGACCGCGAAGACGAAGCCGGCGGCGAAGTGGATCTTCCGCATCCACCCCATGGTGAAGTTCCGCCAGGCCTCTCCCTCCGGGGAGAAGACGGGGTTCGCGATGTAGAGGCCGGTGAGGAAGAGGGTGGTGATGCAGACGGCGTTCGTCCAGTGGACGATCCGCACGGGGAGTTGCCAGACGTACCCCGCCCGGAAGTACTCGCCGGGGTTCCTCTCGAAGTCCTGGGCGGTGAAGGGCCTGGCCGGATGGGTTTCGGGCATGGCGTCCTCCTCAGCGGACCACGATGGCGCTCCCGACCTCGTTCCCCTCCGCGTCGTGCACGTGGGTGGCGCAGGCGAGGCAGGGGTCGAACGAGTGGATGGTCCGGAGGATCTCGAGCGGGAGCTTTGGGTTCACCATGGGTGTTCCGAGCAGCGAGGACTCGAAGGCGCCGTGCTGCCCCTTCTCGTCGCGGGGTGAGCCGTTCCAGGTGGTCGGCACGACCGCCTGGTAGTTGGCGATCTTCCCGTCCTTGATGCGGATCCAGTGCCCGAGGGCCCCCCGGGGCGCCTCGACGTGGCCGAACCCCTTCGCCTCGGCGGGCCAGGTGGACGGGCTCCACTTCGAGGTGTCCGCGGTGGCGGTCTGCCCGGCGCGGATGTGGGCGATGAGGCCGTCGAACTCCTCCTGCATCCAGGCCGCGCAGAGCCGGGTCTCGAGGACGCGGGCGGCGGTGCGGCCGATGGTGGAGAAGAGCGCCTCGGGGCCGACCTTGAGGCGGCCGAGGGCCTCGCCCACCACGTCCTTGTACTCCGAGCGCCCCGCGGCGTAGCCGATGAGCATGCGCGCGAGCGGCCCGACCTCCATGGCGTTGCCCTTCCAGCGGGGCCCCTTGATGAAGGAGTACGGCTTCGTCTCGTCCAGGTTCTGGAACGGGGGCTTCGGACCCGTGTAGTTGGGCTTCGTCACGCCGTCCCAGGGGTTCAGCGCCGTCGTTCCCGCCGGATACTGGTACCAGGAGTGGTCGACGGCCTCGAGCACCTGCGAGGTGTCGGTGGGGTCGACGTCGAGCACCTTCGACAGGTCCTTCCCGAGGATGGCGCCTCGGGGCATCCGGAAGCTCGCCACGTCGTCGATGCGGCCGTGGGCGGGCATGTCGCCGTAGGAGAGGTAGTTGCCGAGCCCTCCGCCGAGCTTCGTCCACTCCGGGTAGAAGGAGGCCACCGCCAGGACGTCCGGGTAGTACATGTTCTCGACCACGGCCCGGTGGTTGCGGACGATCTGCCCGACCCGGTTCAGCTGGTCGATGTTGATGGCGTTGTCGCTCTGCATGGCGAGCGAGCAGGGCATTCCACCCACCACGTAGTTCGGGTGCGGGTTCTTGCCGCCGAACACCGCGTGGATCTTCACGATCTCCTTCTGGGTCTTCAGGGCCTCGAGGTAGTGGGCCACGGCCATGAGGTTGGCCTCGGGCGGCATCCGGTAGGCCGGGTGGCCCCAGTAGGCGTTCGCGAAGATGCCGAGCTGCCCCGACTCCACGAAGCGCTTCAGGGTCCCGGCGACCTCGCGGAAGTAGCCGGCGTCGTTCGGGTGCCATTCCGGGGAGACCTTCTGGGCGAGCGCGGCGGTGGCGGCCGGATCGGCCTTCAGCGCCGAGACCACGTCCACCCAGTCGAGCGCCTGGAGCTGGTAGAAGTGGGTGACGTGGTCCTGGATCTGCTGTGCCAGGTACATGATGGCGCGGATCGACGCGGCGGCCGGGGGGATCTGGATGCCGAGCGCGTTCTCCACGGCGCGCACCGAGGCGAGCGCGTGGATGCTCGTGCACACGCCGCAGATGCGCTCGCAGAAGGCCCAGGCGTCCCGGGGGTCGCGCCCCTGCAGGATGACCTCGATGCCGCGCCACATCGTGCCGGTGGACATGGCGTCCCGGATGACGCCCCGGTCGTCGAGCATGGCCTCGACGCGCAGGTGGCCCTCGATGCGGGTGACGGGGTCGACGACGACGCGGGTGGTCATGGCTTACCCCTGCTCCTTCTTCGAGGACCCGGTGTCCACCGGCTGCTTCTCCGAGGGCTTCACCGTGTTCTTGGCGATGGCGGAGACGGCGTGCGCCGCCACGCCCACCGCCGCCGCGCCGGCCACGACCTTTCCGACCGTCTCGGGCCAGCTGTCGATGCCGATCTGGGGGACGTTGGCGAGCCGCTGGAAGAACGGACCGTCGTCCCAGAAGCCGGGCTCGCTGCAGCCGATGCAGCCGTGGCCGGATCCGATGGGCCAGGAGACGCCGTCGTTCCACTTGTAGGTGGAGCAGTAATTGTAGGTGGTGGGGCCGCGGCAGCCCATCTTGTAGAGGCAGTGGCCGAGGCGGGCGCCCTCGTCGTCCCAGGCGTGGACGTACTGCCCGGCGTCGAAGAAGGCCCGCCGGAAGCACTTGTCGTGGATCCGCTGCAGGTAGAACATCTTCGGGCGCCCCAGCCGGTCGAGCTCGGGAAGCCGCTCGAAGGTCAGGATGTAGGTGAGGACCCCGGTCATGACGATGGGGATGGGCGGGCATCCCGAGACGTTGATGACCGGCTTGTCGGCCACCATCTTCGAGACCGGCGTCGCCTGGGTGGGGTTCGGCGCCGCGGCCTGCACGCAGCCGGCGGTGGCGCAGTTGCCCCAGGCGACGACGAAGCGGGCCTTCGAGGCGGCCTCCTGGAGGCGGTCGGCGAAGGTGCGCCCACCCTCCATGCAGTAGACGCCGCCGTCGGCCAGCGGCGCGTTGCCCTCGACCGCGAGCACGTACTTGCCCGCGTGCTCGCGCATGGTCTTCGCGACCACCTCCTCTGCCTGGAAGCCGGCCGCGGCCTGGAGCGTGGGCTGGTAGTCGAGGGAGAGCAGGTTCAGGATCACGTCCCCCACGAGCGGGTGGGAGGAGCGGATGAAGGACTCGGTGCAGCAGGTGCAGGAGAGCCCCTCCATCCACAGGACGGGGATGCGCGGCTTCGTCTCGAGCGCATGGACCACCTGCGGCACGAAGGCCGCCTCCAGCCCCATGGTCGCGGTGATCCCGGTCGCGAACTTCAGGAAGGTCCGGCGGTCGACGCCGTGGGCGCGCAGGACGTCGTACGTCGTGGGACCTTCGGGGAGTGCAGCCATCGGGCCACCTCGCTTGGGGAGGAGGTCGGATGGTGGACCCTGGGAAGCCCGCCGTCTATCCGGGATCCGAACTGGATCGGGGAGACTCCTCCGCCAAGCTGCCCGGTCGTTGATCCCGATCAAGCCGGAAAGTGCGCCACACGAGGACGAAATATCCACACGCGAGCGGGAGGCCGATCGATGCCCAGACGAGCGCCATGCGGAGCGCGTACCCTTGCGCGCCGGCGTTCCAGGCGGTGACGTCGAAGGCCGGGTCCACGGTGGACCGGAGGAGGTAGGGCCAGCTCGCCACCGCTGCCGTGCCGAGGAGGCCGAGCAGCAGCGCGAGCGACGACGCGAAGGCGAGCGCGGGGCGGGACCGGGCGAGGCCCCAGGCGAGCACCGCGGCGCCGGCCAGGACCATCGTCGCGGTGAGCCAGGCGAGGGGCCGCCCGAGCGCGGCGCCGGAGAGGCCCGGCTGCACCTCGAGCGTCCACCCGGTGACGATCGGGAAGACCGCAGCCGCGAGGACGTAGAGGCGCCGAGCCGTCCGCAGGCTCCGGGCGCGGACCTCGCCGGTCGTACGCCAGGCCAGGAAGGCGCCGCCGTGGGCCGCGAGCAGGACGAGCGCGAACCCGCCGAGCAGCACCGTGTAGGCGTCGAGGACGCCCGAGCCCGGACCCGGGAGGACGTCGGCGAAGAGCGGCAAGGAGAACGTCCGCGAGGAGTCGATGGGGACGCCGCGAAGGACGTTCCCGAGCGCCGCGCCGAGGACCACGGCGAGGAGCGAGCTTCCCACGGCGAAGACCACGTCCCAGAACGACCGCCAGAGCGGATTCTCGACGTGGCTGCGGAACTCGATGGAGAGTCCCCGGAGCAGCAGCAGCCAGAGGACCAGGGTGAGGGGGAGGTAGAAGCCGGAGAAGCCGACCGCGTAGGCCACGGGGAAGGCGAGCACGAGCACGCCCCCGCCGGCCACGAGCCAGACCTCGTTCCCGTCCCAGAACGGACCGATGGCGCCGAGCACCTGCCGGCGCTCCGCGTCGTCCCGTGCCACGAAGAGGTGCAGGGCCCCCGCGCCGAGGTCGAAGCCGTCGAGCGCCACGTAGACGGCGAGCATCCCGGCGACGATCGCGTACCAGAGGGCCTCCATCACGGCCTCCCCTCGGACGACGCCCGGGCCGGCAGGGACGGCCCGTGCGCGATCTCGCGGCCGACGAGGAAGAGGAAGAGGATACCCACGACGAGGTAGAGCCCCGAGAACCCGAGCAACGTGAAGAGGGTGTCGCCCGTCCCGACCTGGGGGCTCGTCCCCTGCGAGGTCCGCATGAGCCCGTGCACGATCCAGGGCTGGCGGCCCGCCTCCGCGGTCACCCAGCCCGCGGTGGTGGCGATGTACGGGAAGGGGATGGCGAGCATCCAGCACCAGAGCAGCCAGCGCTGCCGGAAGATCGCCCCCCGCCACACCTGGAGGAGCGAGAAGAGAGCGAGGGCGATGAAGCCCGTCCCGAGCCCCACCATCACGTGGTACGCGTAATAGACGAGCGGGACGTTGTCGGGCCACTGGTCGGTGGGGATGTCGTTCAGGCCGACGACCGTGCTCCCGAACGAGCCGTAGGCGAGGAAGCTCAGCAACCCGGGGACCTCGATGGGGTTCTCGAGCTTCCGTTTCTTCATGTCCGGCTGGCCGATGATGGCGAGCTTCGCGTAGGGGCCGCTGTCGAAGAGCCCCTCCATGGCCGCGAGGGTGGCCGGCTGGTGGTCGGCCACGAGCTTCCCGTTGCGGTCGCCGGTGGGGAAGATCTGGAGCACCGTGGCGATGGAGGCGGCGATCACCGCGGTGCGCAGGCACCGGGTGGCGACCTCCCGGTGCTGGCCGAGGAGCAGCCAGTAGGCGGAGATCCCGGCCATGGCGAAGGACCCCGTCACCACCGCGGCGGTCATGACGTGGGCGTACTCCCAGAAGGCCCAGGAGCTGAAGACGAAGGCCCGGAAGTCGGAGAGGTGGAGCCGCCCGTCGGTCCCGATGGCGTAGCCGACCGGGTGCTGCATGAAGGCGTTCGTCGCGGTGATGAAGTACCCGGAGAGCCAGGAACCGAGGAAGAGGGCGACCGCGGCCGCGAAATGGGTCCGCCGGGAAACCCGCTTCTCCCCGTAGATCAGGATGCCGAGGAAGGTCGACTCGAGGAAGAAGGCGAACATGCCTTCCATGGCGAGCGTCGTCCCGACGACGCCCCCGGCGAACTCGGAGAACCGGGACCAGTTGGTCCCGAACTGGAACTCCATGGGGATCCCGGTGACCACGCCGACCGCGAAGTTGATCCCGAAGATGCGGATCCAGAAGCGTGCGGCGGCGTCCCAGGCAGGGTCGTCGGTGCGGAGCGCCTTCCACTTGAGCACCACGATGAGGAGGGCGAGCCCCATCGTGAGCTGGGGGAAGAGGTAGTGGTAGGTGATGGTGAAGGCGAACTGCAGCCGGTGCCAGAAGACGGGGTCGGTCATGTGCGAGGGAATCGTAATCGAGGACGGCCTTCCCCGGCCGGATTCGATGGGTGGCGGCGCGCCCTGTCCGGTAAGCGAAAGGAAACCCCTCCCTTCGTGGGCGAATCCCTCCGGGGTGTTGCGGGCCCGCGCCCCGGTGGCGAGTATCAGGGCATGAAAAAGTCCCTGATCGCCGTCCTCGCCATCGCCGCAACCGGTCCCGCCCTCGCCGCCGACGCGGCGGCCCTCTACAAGCTGAAC
>JBAVCR010000651.1:0-2475 GCA_049586815.1 Anaeromyxobacteraceae bacterium | reverse complement strand
GGGCCTACCCGACCGCCGCGCCGAAGAGCCGCCCGACGAGCCAGGTGGCGCCGCCGGCGAGCGCCGCGAGCCCCACCATGCGCGCCGCCGACTTCCAGGCCGGCGTGCCGGCGAGGAAGCCGACGAGACCGCCCACCCCGGCGAGGACCACGAAGGCCGATCCGGCCGCCACGACCGCCGCCGTCGTCCCCTCGAGGAGGAGGAACGGGACGACCGGGATGAGCGCACCCACCGAGAAGGTCGCGAAGCTCGATCCGGCGGCGCCCCAGGGCGAGCCCAGGTCCTCCGGGTCGAGCCCCAGCTCCTCGCGCACCAGCGTGTCGAGCGCGTGCTCCGGGTTCTTGAGCAGCTCGGCGGCGGTGCGGGCCGCGTGGTCCGCCGAGAGCCCCTTCTGCTGGAAGATGAGGGCGAGCTCCGCCGTCTCCTCCTCCGGGGCCTCGGCGAGCTCCCGCCGCTCTAGCTCCACCTGCCGGACCAGGATGTCCCGCTGGGAGGCCACCGAGGTGAACTCGCCCACCGCCATGGAGAAGGCGCCGGCGAGGAGCCCCGCGAAGCCGGTCACGACGAGCGTGTGCGACCCGGCGCCCGATCCGGCCACGCCGAGCACGAGCGAGAGGTTGGAGAGGAGCCCGTCGTTCACCCCGAAGATGGCGGCGCGGAGCGATCCGCCCCGGCCGCCGCGGTGCCAGTTCTCCCGCGTGGCGATGGCGGCGCGGGCCTCGAGCGGCCGCTTCCCGCCCAGGCCGGAGAGGACCTGCTGGTGGGCCCGCTCCTCCTCGGCCATCGGGGTCGCGTCGGCGCCGCCCTGCTTCGCGTACTTGTCGGCGTCCCCGGCCTCGTTGGCCACGATGTAGGGGATGACGGCGTCGGTGCCGAGGCGGCCGGCGATCCAGAGGAGGGTGCGGATGCGCGAGCTGGGGCGGTCGGGAGGGACCGCGACGCCTGCGGCGGCGAGCTTCTTCTGCCAGACCTCGGCGTGGCGCCGCTCCCCGTGCGCCAGCTCGGCGAAGCTGGCCGCCCGGTCGGCGTTCTTCTCGACCCGGGCGAGCCCCTCGTACAGGGCGGCGCCGTCGCGCTCGTCCTGCAGGTTCTGGAGCCAGACGTCGGTTCGGGGACCCATGGCCAGGGAATGTAGCGCGGCACGGCGGGTTTCGTGTAGAAACGTAGGTCTTTCGAGCCTTTCCCGTGCAGATCCTCCGCGTCACCGACCCCGATTTCCCCACCCGCTGGAAGCGGCTCTGCGCCCGTGGCGGCGAGGAGGACGAGAAGGGCGTGCGCGACGCAGCGGCCGCCATCGTGGCCGACGTCCGGGCCCGGGGGGACGGGGCGCTCCTCGAGTACACCCGCCGCTTCGACGGCTGGAAGCCCGCCACGGCCGCCCACCTCGTGGCCGGCCCGAAGGACCTCGCCGCCGCCTGGCGCTCGCTCCCCGCCGCAGGGCGCCGGGCGCTCCGCATCGCCGCCGACCGCATCCAGGACTTCCACCGGCGCGAGACCGACGCGGTCGTCCCGATCTACCGCGACCGGCTCGGCGCGCGCCTCGGGCAGGTGTCGCGCCCGCTCGCCCGGGTGGGGCTCTACGTGCCGGGCGGCACGGCCCGCTACCCGTCTTCGGTCCTCATGACCGCCATCCCCGCCCGCGTGGCGGGGGTCGAGGAGGTCGTGGCGGTCTCGCCGGCCGACCGCACGACGGGGGACGTCGACGCCTGGACGCTCGCCGCCTGCCACGTCTCGGGCGTCTCGCGCCTCTTCCGCGTGGGAGGGGCGCAGGCGGTCGGGGCGCTCGCCTTCGGCACCGACACCGTGCCGGCCGTCGACAAGATCTGCGGGCCGGGCAACGCCTACGTCGCCGCCGCCAAGCGGATCGTCTTCGGCGTGGTCGACATCGACATGATCGCCGGGCCCTCCGAGGTGCTGGTGCTCGCCGACGGCTCGGCCAGCCCCGCCGAGGCCGCCGCCGACCTGCTCGCCCAGGCCGAGCACGACACCCGGGCGGTGTCGGTGCTCGTCGCGACGAGCGAGCCCGTCGCCCGGGCCACCTACGCCGAGGTGATGCGGCAACTCGAGGGGCTGCCCCGCGAGACCATCGCTCGCCGCTCCATCGTCGACCGGGGCGCCATCGTGCTCGCCCGCGGACTCCCGCAGGCCGTCCGGCTCGCCGACGAGTTCGCCCCCGAGCACCTCGTGCTCCTCGTCGCGAACGCGGCCCGCCTCGTGCCGCGCCTCTCCCGCGCAGGGGCCGTCTTCGTGGGCAGCCGGACGCCCGAGGCCATCGGCGACTACGTGGCCGGTCCGAGCCACGTGCTCCCCACCGCCGCGACCGCCCGCTTCGCCTCGCCGCTCTCGGTGGCCACCTTCCGCCGCCGCATGAGCGTGGTCGAGATGTCGCCGCGGTCGCTCGCCGCGCTGGCGCCGGTCGTGGAGGCGCTCGCCGCGGCCGAGGGGCTCGAGGCCCACGCCCGGGCGGTGCGCGTC
>JBAVCR010000650.1:0-7821 GCA_049586815.1 Anaeromyxobacteraceae bacterium | reverse complement strand
GGCCCGCGCCTCGTCGCACCGGGCGCTGGCGGTGGCGCTGACCTTCGAGCCCCACCCGGCGCGGGTCCTGCGCCCGGCCATGGCGCCGCCCACCCTGACGCCGCTCCCCCGCAAGCTCGAGCTGCTCGAGGCCGCCGGGATCGACGCCGCCGTGGTCCTGCCCTTCGACCTGTCCTACGCGGCCACGCCGGCCGCCACCTTCGTCCGCCGCGACCTGTGCGAGCGGCTCGGCGCCTCCGACGTGGTGGTCGGGTACGATTTCACCGCGGGTCACGAGCGGGCCCGGGTCGACGCGCTCCGCGAGATGCTCCTCGCCTGCGGCATCGGGCTGTCCGTCATCCAGCCGGTCACCGCCGACGGGCTCACCGTGAGCTCCACCAAGGTCCGCGAGTTCCTGCTCGAGGGCAACGTCGAGGGGGCGGGCGTGCTCCTCGGCCGGCCGCACGACGTGGAGGCGGTGGTGGAGCGCGGCGCCGGCCGCGGACGCGGCATCGGGTTCGCCACCGCCAACCTCCGGCCGGAAGGGCTGCTCCCCGCGCTGGGCGTGTACGCGGCCCGGGCCCGGGTCGGGGTGGGCCTGCGCCCGGACGGGGTCTCCTCCGCCGGCGGCGCGACCACCTTCGACGCGGTCTGCAACGTGGGCGTGAAGCCCACCGTGGAGGAGGCGGGCCCGGTGGGGCTCGAGGCCCACCTCTTCGGCCACGACGGCAGCGACCTCTACGGGGAGCGGGTCCGGGTCGAGTTCGTGGGGAGGATCCGCCCCGAGCGGAGGTTCCCCTCGCTCGACGCGCTCCGCCGCCAGATCGCCGCCGACGCCGACGCGGCCCGCGACCTCCTGCGCCTCGCCCGGGATCGCTGATCCGGGGTGGGCGAAAACCCCACAAGATTCCAAGCGGTTGCGCCGCCCCGTTCCTTGACCGGCCCGGAAGGCGGGTGTTACCGTCGGTTTTCTTCCAGACCGCTGCAACCCGGGGGAGATTAGCCACATGTCGGGACGTCTCGGCGAGCTCCTGGTTCGGGAGAACCTGGTCTCGCTCCAGCAGCTCCAGAAGGCCCAGGAGGAGCAGCGCCGTGGCGGCGGCCGCATCGGCTCGCTCCTCGTCAAGCAGGGGGCCATCGCCGAGAACGACCTCACGAGCTTCCTCTCCAAGCAGTACGGCGTCCCGTCGATCTCGCTCAAGGACTTCGAGATCTCCGACGACGTCATCAAGCTCGTCCCCCGGCAGACGGCGGTGAAGCACGGCGTCGTCCCCGTGAACCGCGCCGGGTCGTCGCTCATCATCGCCATGAGCGACCCGTCGAACATCCTGGCGCTCGACGACATCAAGTTCTCCACCGGCTACAACGTCGAGGTGGTGGTGGCCTCCGAGCAGTCGATCCGGGAGGCCATCGACCACTACTACGCGGAGAAGGGGCCCAGCTACGACGAGGTGATGCAGGGCTTCGAGGACGCCGACTTCTCGGTCATCGAGGAGGGGGAGGGCGTCGACGTCCTCGACCTCGAGAAGAGCGCCGCCGAGGCGCCGGTCGTCACGCTGGTGAACATGATCCTGCTCGACGCCATCAAGAAGGGGGCGTCGGACATCCACGTGGAGCCCTACGAGAAGGAGTTCCGCGTCCGCTTCCGCATCGACGGCGTGCTCTACGAGGTGATGAAGCCGCCCATGAAGCTCCGGGCCGCCATGATCAGCCGCCTCAAGATCATGAGCCACCTCGACATCTCCGAGCGCCGCCTGCCCCAGGACGGCCGCATCAAGCTGCGGCTCGGCAAGGGCAAGGAGATGGACTTCCGCGTCTCCGTCTGCCCCACGCTGTTCGGCGAGAAGGTGGTGCTGCGGCTCCTCGACAAGTCGAACCTCCAGCTCGACATGACCAAGCTGGGCTTCGAGGAGCAGCAGATGAAGGACTTCCTCGACGCCATCGACCGGCCCTACGGCATGGTGCTCGTCACCGGCCCCACCGGCTCGGGGAAGACCACCACGCTCTACTCCGCCCTCTCCCGCCTGAACGAGGTGGCCTGGAACATCAGCACCGCCGAGGACCCCGTCGAGTTCAACTTCTTCGGGATCAACCAGGTGCAGATGCACGAGGACATCGGCCTCAACTTCGCGGCCGCCCTGCGCAGCTTCCTGCGCCAGGACCCGGACATCATCATGGTCGGCGAGATCCGCGACTTCGAGACCGCCGAGATCGCGGTGAAGGCCGCCCTCACCGGCCACCTCGTGCTCTCCACGCTCCACACCAACGACGCCCCGGGCACCATCTCCCGCCTGCTCAACATGGGCATCGAGCCCTTCCTGGTGACCGCCTCGCTGAACGCGGTCATCGCCCAGCGCCTCTGCCGGCGGCTCTGCCCGGACTGCAAGGCGCCCGCTGCGGTCGACGAGCAGGCGCTGCTCGACGCCGGGTTCGCTCCCGACCAGGTCGGCACCTTCACGCCGTACGAGAAGGTCGGCTGCAAGAACTGCAACGACCGCGGGTTCAAGGGGCGCGTGGCCGTCTACGAGGTCATGCCCATGTGGGACGGCCTCAAGGAGCTCGTCATCAACGGCGCCTCGACCGCCGAGCTCAAGCAGGAGGCGATCCGCCTCGGCTTCCGCACGCTGCGCATGAGCGCGCTCAACAAGGTCAAGGACGGAACGACCACCCTGGCCGAGGCGGTGGGCAACACCGCTCCGGACCGGTTCTAGGAGGAAGACCGTGGCCAACCTCCACCAGCTTCTCAAGGCGATGGTCGAGAAGGGGGCCTCCGACCTCCACATCACCACCGGCTCCCCGCCCCAGCTGCGCATCGACGGCAAGCTCGTCCCGCTGAAGACGAACCCGCTCACGCCGGTGGAGACGAAGCAGCTCTGCTACTCCATCCTCACCGACGCCCAGAAGCACCGCTTCGAGGAGGAGACCGAGCTCGACCTCTCCTTCGGCGTGAAGGCGCTCTCCCGGTTCCGCGCCAACGTCTTCATGCAGCGCGGCGCGGTGGCCGGCGCCTTCCGCACCATCCCCTTCAAGATCCTCTCGTTCTCGGAGCTGGGGCTGCCGCCGGTGGTCACCGAGCTCGCCAAGAAGCCGCGCGGCCTCGTGCTCGTCACCGGGCCCACCGGCTCCGGCAAGTCGACCACGCTCGCGTCCATCATCGACAAGATCAACACCGACCGTCACGAGCACATCATCACCATCGAGGACCCCATCGAGTACCTGCACCCCCACAAGAACTGCCTGGTGAACCAGCGCGAGGTGGGGGCGGACACCCAGTCCTTCAAGAAGGCGCTCAAGTACATCCTGCGCCAGGACCCGGACGTGGTGCTCATCGGCGAGATGCGCGACCTCGAGACCATCGAGGCGGCGCTCGTCATCTCCGAGACCGGCCACCTGGCCTTCGCGACGCTGCACACGAACAGCTGCGTGCAGACCATCAACCGCATCCTCGACGTCTTCCCGCCCTACCAGCAGCCGCAGGTGCGCGCCCAGCTCTCCTTCGTGCTCGAGGGCGTCCTCACCCAGAACCTCATGCCCCGGGCCGGGGCCCCGGGCCGGGTGCTGGCCCTCGAGGTCATGGTGCCGAACCCGGCCATCCGGAACCTCATCCGCGAGGACAAGGTCCACCAGGTCTACTCGCAGATGCAGATCGGCCAGGCCAAGTTCGGGATGCAGACCTTCAACCAGAGCCTGGCGGCGCTGGTGCAGCGGCGGCTCATCACGGTGGACGAGGCCATCGGCCGCTCCAGCGACGCGGAGGAGCTGAAGAACATGCTCACGAGCGGCGCCGGATCCCGGCCGGTCGGCCAGGCGCCGCAGCGGTAGTCAGGGGTAGGTGGGTGTGAGAATCGACGCGGGGCCGGGCCTGTCCTAGACTCGGGGGACGGGATTCCGAGCGAGGGGCTCATGGCACAGGCGGCAGCCACCAAGATCGCGACCAAGAACGCTCCGGCGGTGCGAAAGCTCCCCGTCTGGAAGTGGGAAGCCAAGACCCGCCAGGGTGAGTTGCGCGGCGGCGAGATGGAGGCCGCGGACGACGCGGCGGTGAAGGCGCGGCTCGCCCAGATGGGGCTCGAGCCGACCAAGGTGAAGAAGAAGCCCAAGGAGATTCACCTCAAGATCCCGGGCTTCGGCGGGGTCACGACGAAGGACCTCCTCGTCTTCACCCGCCAGTTCTCGGTGATGATCGACGCCGGCCTGCCGCTCGTGCAGGGGCTCGAGATCATCGCCACCCAGGCCGACAACCACGAGTTCCGGCGCGTCCTCATGGACGTGAAGCTGCGGGTGGAGTCGGGATCCACCTTCGCCGACGCGCTCGCCCAGCACCCCAAGGTCTTCGACGAGCTCTTCACCCAGCTGGTGCGCGCCGGCGAGATCGGCGGCATCCTCGACACCATCCTCCAGCGGCTCGGCGCGTACATCGAGAAGAACGAGAAGCTGAAGCGGCGGGTCAAGGGCGCGATGGTCTATCCGTCCATCGTCCTCGTCGTCGCTGTCGGCGTGACGCTCGTCATGCTCATGTTCGTCACGCCGACCTTCGAGAAGATGTTCAAGGACTTCGGCGGCGCCATGCCGGCGCCCACCCAGTTCCTCATCGACGTCTCCCACTTCCTGACCGGCTACTGGTACTTCGTCTTCGGGATCCCGGTCGCGCTGTTCATCGCCTGGCGGGCCTGGGTGGGGACGGAGCAGGGACGCCGGCAGTGGGACGCCTTCATCCTCAAGCTCCCGGTCGTGGGTCCGCTCATCCGCAAGATCGCGGTGGCCCGCTTCACCAGGACCCTCGGCACGATGCTCTCCTCCGGCGTGCCCATCCTCGACGCCCTCGAGATCGTCGCCAGGTCGGCAGGCAACAAGACCATCGAGCGCGCCATCCTCACGGTGCGGGCCCGCATCGCCGAGGGGAAGAACATCGCCGGCCCGCTTGCCGAGACCAAGGTCTTCCCGCCCATGGTGGTGCAGATGATCGGCGTCGGCGAGGCCACCGGCGCCATGGATCAGATGCTCAACAAGATCGCCGATTTCTACGACGACGAGGTCGACGTGGCGGTGGCGGCCCTCACGAGCATGATCGAGCCGGTCATGATGGTGTTCCTGGGCGGGATGGTGGGCGGTTTCATGGTGGCGATGTACCTCCCCATCTTCAACGTCGCAGGCAACATCAAGTAACGCCCATGGCCGTCCCGTGGATGGCCGACCCGGTCCGGCGAAAGCTCGCCTGGGTCATCCTCTTCCGCCTCGTCCTCGACACGGTGCTGCTCGGCGGCACCGCGTTCTGGCAGGTGGGCGCCGGAGGCGGCACCCCGCCGCTCGCCGTCGCGCTCTACGGCATCGTCCTCGTCACCTTCGTGGCCTCGCTCGCCTTCGCCGCCTGGCTGGCCTCGGGGCGCTTCCTGGGCGGCCTCGCCTGGGCCCAGATCGTGCTCGACGTGGGCATCGCGTCGGCGGTGGTGGCCATCACCGGCTGGACCGACAGCGTCTTCGTCTTCATGTACTCGCTCGCCATCGTGGAGGGCGCCATCCTGCAATTCCGGGTGGGCGCCGCCGGCGCGCTCACCCTCTCGCTCGCCGCCTACGTCCCGCTCGTCGTGTGGATCGCCCCCGGGCGGCCCGCGGTGCTCTCCCTCTTCGCCCACGCCGGCGCCTTCGTGGCCTCCGGCGCGCTCGCCACCTACCTGGCCGAGCAGCTCCGGCGCACCGGCGAGAAGCTGGAGGCCCGCGAGAGCGACCTCGCCGCGGTGACCGCGCTGCAGGAGGCCATCGTCCAGTCGGTGGCGGCCGGGCTCGTCACCGTCGATGCCCAGGGCCGGGTCACCTTCCTGAACCGCGCCGGCGAGCAGATCACCGGCCTCGCCGCCCATGAGGTGCGCGGCCAGCCGGCCGTCCGCTGGTTCTCCGGCATGCAGGAGCAGACCGGCCGCGACGAGACCGACTTCGTGAACGTGCGCGGGGAGCGGCTGCGGCTCGGCTACACCCACTTCGCGCTGCGCGGGCGGGACGGCACCGCCATCGGTCGCGCCGTCATCTTCCAGGACCTCTCCGGCCTCCGGGCCATGGAGGAGCGGGTCCAGCGCAGCGAGCGGCTGGCCGACATCGGCCGGGTGGCCGCGGGCCTCGCCCACGAGCTGCGCAACCCGGTGGCGGCCATGTCGGGATCCATCGAGCTGCTCCGCGCCGGCCTCTCCCTCTCCCCGGAGGAGGCCCGGCTCATGGACATCGTCACCCGCGAGGCCTCCCGGTTGAACGAGCTCGTGACCCGCTTCCTCGAGTACGCCCGGCCGGCGGTCCCCCGGCGGGCCGCCACCGATCTCGCCCGGCTGGCTGGCGACACCCTCGAGGTCTTCGCGAACGACCCGGCCGCGGCCAGCATCCGGCTCGAGCGGCAGCTCGCCCCGACCGCGTGCAAGTGCGACCCCGATCTCATGCGTCAGGTGCTCTGGAACCTGCTCGCGAACGCCGCGCACGCGGCCCGCTGGCACCACGTGGGGAGCGGGCCCGGAGGGACGGTGACGGTCCGCACCGCGAAGGACGCCGACGGCTGGGCGCGGCTCGAGGTCGAGGACGACGGGAGCGGCATCCCGGCGCAGGACCTGCCCCGGCTCTTCACGCCCTTCTTCACCACGAAGGAGCGCGGCTCGGGGCTCGGGCTCGCGACCGTGCAGCGCATCGTGGACGCGCACCAGGGCACCGTGGCGGCCGGCTCCGGGGCCGCCGGCGGGGCACGCTTCGTGGTCCGGCTGCCGGAGTCGGGGTAGAACGGGGCATGGCGCGGATCCTGGTGGTCGACGACGAGCTCTCCATGCGGGAGTTCCTGCAGATCCTGCTCTCGAAGCAGGGGCACGCCGTGGCGACGGCCGGCGACGTGCAGGGGGGCCTGGAGCGCTTCCGCGAGACCGAGCCCGACCTGGTGGTGAGTGACCTGCGCCTCGGCCGGGAGTCGGGCCTCGACCTTCTCCGCGCCGTGAAAGGCGAGTCGCCCCGGACCGAGGTGGTGATGGTGACCGCCTTCGCCACCACCGAGAACGCCGTGCAGGCCATGAAGCTCGGGGCCTACGACTACGTGCTGAAGCCCTTCAAGGTCGAGGAGCTCTGCCTCGTGGTCGAGAAGGCGCTCGAGCACCGGGCGCTCGTGGCCGAGAACCGGCTGCTCCGCCACCAGGTGGGCGCGCGGCGCGCCGGCGGCGAGGAGATCCTGGGGGAGTCGCCCCCCATCCGCGAGGTGAGCCAGCTCGTGGAGAAGCTCGCCCCCACCCGGACCACGGTGCTCGTCACCGGGGAGAGCGGGACCGGCAAGGAGGTGGTGGCCCGGAGCATCCACGCCCGCAGCGACCGGCGCGACCAGCCCTTCGTGGCCATCAACTGCGGGGCCATCCCCGAGGGGCTCATCGAGAGCGAGCTCTTCGGCCACGAGAAGGGCAGCTTCACCGGCGCCACCGACGCCAAGCCCGGCCTCTTCGAGGTGGCCGGCTCGGGCACCCTCTTCCTCGACGAGGTGGGGGAGCTGCCGCTGCCGGTGCAGGTGAAGCTCCTCCGCGCGCTCCAGGAGCGGCGCATCCGCCGGGTGGGCGGCAATGCCGACATCGCCGTGTCGGCGCGCATCATCGCCGCCACGAATCGCGATCTCGAGGCCGAGGTGAAGGCTGGCCGCTTCCGGGAGGACCTGTACTACCGCCTCAACGTCATCCAGCTGCGCATGCCGCCGCTCCGCGAGCGCCGGGGCGACATCCCTGCCTTCCTCGACTTCTTCCTGCGCCGCTTCACGGCCGAGCTGGGGCGGAGCGAGGCCGCCTTCTCCGCGGACGCCGTGGAGCTCCTCCTCGCCTGGTCCTGGCCCGGGAACGTGCG
>JBAVCR010000649.1:0-2096 GCA_049586815.1 Anaeromyxobacteraceae bacterium | reverse complement strand
GCTCGCCCCGGGGGCGGCCGGTGCCGCCGGGGCTCGCTGCGGGGCGGGAGGCGCTCGATCGTTCGGGCTGTTCGGGTCCCCGCTCACCGGGGGCTACACTACCACCGTCTCCCGGTACTCGCCGAAGACGTCCCGCATCGCGTCGGAGATCTCGCCCAGCGTGGCCCGCGCCTTCACCGCGGCCAGGATGAGCGGCATCAGGTTGTCGGTGCCCTTCGCCCCCTCGCGCACGGCGGCGATCGCCTGCCGCGCGGCCACGTCGTCGCGGGCAGCGCGGAAGGCCCGGAGGCGCTTCACCTGCGCCTCCTCGAGGGCCGGGTCGACCTTCATGACCGTGACCGGGGGCTCGGCGGTCTTGTAGGCGTTCACGCCCACCACCACCTGCTCCTTGTCCTCCACCTGGCGCTGCCAGGCGTAGGCGGCGTCCTGGATCTCGCGCTGGACCCAGCCCTTGTCGATGGCCTCGACCATGCCGCCCATGGCGTCGATCTTCTCGATGTAGGCGTCGGCCTTGCCCTCGATCTCGTCGGTCATGGCCTCGATGGCCCAGGAGCCGCCGAGCGGGTCGATGACGTCGGCGACGCCCGACTCGTTGGCGATGATCTGCTGGGTGCGGAGCGCGAGCAGCGCCGACGACTCGGTGGGCAGCCCGAGCGCCTCGTCGCGCGAGTTGGTGTGCAGCGACTGGGTGCCGCCCAGCACGGCGGCGAGCGCCTGGAGGGTGACGCGGACGACGTTGTTCTCCGGCTGCTGGGCGGTGAGCATGGAGCCCGCCGTCTGGGTGTGGAAGCGCAGCATCCAGGAGCGCGGGTCCTTCGCCTTGAACCGCTCCTTCATGATGCGGGCCCAGAGCCTGCGGGCGGCGCGGAACTTGGCCACCTCCTCGAGCACGTTGTTGTGCGCGTTGAAGAAGAAGGAGAGGCGACCGGCGAACTCGTCCACGTCGAGCCCCGCCCGCTGCGCGGCCTCGACGTAGGAGATGCCGTCGGCGAGCGTGAAGGCCACCTCCTGCACCGCCGTCGAGCCGGCCTCGCGGATGTGGTAGCCCGAGATGGAGATGGGGTTCCACTTGGGCATCACCTTCGCGGTGTAGGCGAAGATGTCGGTGATGATGCGGATGGACGGCCGGGGCGGGTAGACGTAGGTCCCGCGCGCCGCGTACTCCTTCAGGATGTCGTTCTGGATGGTGCCCTGCAGCTCGGAGGGCGCGACACCCTGCTTCTCGGCCACCGCCTGGTAGAGCGAGAGCAGGATCGATGCCGTGGAGTTGATGGTCATCGACGTCGACACCTTGCCGAGCGGGATCTGGTCGAGCAGCGTCGACATGTCGTCGATCGAGTCGATGGCCACGCCCACCTTGCCCACCTCGCCGAGCGCGCGCGGGTGGTCGGAGTCGCGCCCCATCTGCGTGGGCAGGTCGAAGGCCACCGACAGCCCGGTCTGCCCCGACTGGAGCAGGTAGCGGTAGCGCTTGTTCGACTCCTCGGCGGTGCCGAAGCCGGCGTACTGCCGCATGGTCCAGAAGCGGCCGCGGTACATGGTGGGCTGCACGCCGCGGGTGAACGGGTAGTCGCCCGGGAAGCCGAGGCGACCCTCGAGGCCGGGCTTCACGTCGCCGGCCCCGTAGACCGGCTGGATGGTCCCGCCGCTCGTGGTGCGGAAGGCCTTCTTGCGCTCGGGAGCCTTCGCGACGGCCTTCGCGTAGGGGCCGGCGAGCCAGGCGGCGGACGGGTTGGCCCGGGGGGCCGGGGGCCTGGGGGCGGCCGCCTTGCGGGCCGGGGCCTTCGCCCTTGGCGCGACCTTGGCCTTGGGGGTGGGGCTCTTTGCGGCGGGCTTCTTCGCCTTCTTCTTCTTGGCCATCGTTTTCCCTCGCTGCGCGGCCGACGTCGTCGGCCTTGCTGTGGAGCCTTGCCGTCTATTCAACCGTCGCCAGCGTGGCGCCGCCCTCGACCACCTGTCCGATCCCCACTGCGATCTCCACGACCTTGCCGTCCTTGGGGCTCGGGATCTCGTTCTGCATGCCCAGCGCCTCGACCACCACCACGCCCTCTCCCTCCCGGACCGCCTCGCCGGGCCCCCGGAGGACGCCCACCACC
>JBAVCR010000648.1:0-1747 GCA_049586815.1 Anaeromyxobacteraceae bacterium | reverse complement strand
CCGCGGCCTCGCCGAGGCAGGGAGCGCCGAGGAGGCAAGGCGCGAGTTCGACCGCATCGCGGCGGCGCGCGCCCACGCCCGCGTCTTCGACCCCGAGGGATGGCGCAAGCTCAAGGGGTCGCGGGAGCTCGACCCGGAGGGGAAGAAGGTCCTGCGCGCGCTCTGGATCGCCCGGGAGGAGCGGGCGTCCGCCATCGACAAGCCGCCCTTCAAGGTCGTCCCGGAGACGGCGCTCGTGGAGCTCGCGCGGCGGCGGCCGGTCGACGCCGCGGGCGTCCGGGCGATCCCGGGAGTCACCCCGCGGGTGATGGACCGGGCCGGCGACGCGATCCTGAACGTGCTGCGGGGCCCGGCGCCCTAGAACGCGACGCCTGGCTGCGGCGGCGCGATGGGGGCGGACGGGTCGAGGTCCGGCGGGGGCTCGCCGCGGAGCGCCCGGTAGCTCGCCCAGTCGCCCACGACGGACCGGACGTACTGCCGGGTCTCGCGGTACGGGATGCCCTCCGCCCACTCGTCGAGCGGAAGCCCCGCGCCCTCCCGGGACCACGCGGCCGGCGCCGGCGGTCCTGCGTTGTAGGCGGCGAGGACCTGGGGAACCGTCGGAAAGCGGTCGGAGAGCAGCCCCAGGTAGGCGATGCCGAGGCGCAGGTTCTCGGCCACGTCGGTGAGGTCGGTGCCCTCCGGCACCCCCGCGATCGCCTTCAGCCGGTGGGCGGTCTCCGGGCGGAGCTGGAGCACCCCCTCGGCGGCGGCGCCGCTCCGCGCCGCCACCACGAAGGCCGACTCCCGCCGCATGACCGCGAGTGCAAGGGAGGGATCGACGCCGAGCCGCCGGGAGGCAGGCAGGAGGACCTCGGCATGGGCCTCCGGGTAGGACCAGCGCCGCGTGCGGACGCCGGGAGGCAGGTGGTCGCGGGCCATGCGGTAGGGGATCTCCGCCTCGCCGGTGAAGGCGGCGACCTCCCCGACGAGGGCGGCACGCGTCCGGGCCTCGGGGCCGCGCGAGAGGCGCTGCAGGAGGGCGGCGGATTCCTCGCGCAGCCCGGCCTCGGCGAGGTCGAGGGCGAGGTCCAGGGAGGCGGACAGGACCGGATCGCGGGGCGGGTCGGGAAGCGCGCTCGGGGGCAGGGGAGGCGTCGCCGGAGGGGCCTGTCCCAGGGCAGCGAGGCGCGCTGCGGCGAGGAGCCCGTACCAGCCGGCCGGGAGCTCCTCCGCGGCGGCTCGGTACAGGGCGGCGGCCTGGCCGGGGTCGGCCTCGAGGCGGGCCTCCCAGTAGAGCGCCGCGGCGCGCAGCGGAGCCGTCTCGGTGCGGGAGAGCTCCGCGAGGGCGGCCCGGGCAGCCTTGCGATCGCCGGCCCGGTAGAGCGACCAAGCCGAGAACCAGCGGGCGTCGGGAGCCCGCCGGGCCCGGGGGTGCTCGCGGGCGAAGGCGCGAAGGGCCCTCGAGGCCTCGGCGAAGCGCCCGGCCTCGTAGGGGAGCCAGGCCGCGAGGTAGGCGGCATCGTCGGGCAGGTCGCCCTGCTGGGTGGCGCCGAGCCCCGGCACGGTGGGGCGCTCCCGGGCGACGACCCGGTAGGCGGCGATGGCCTCGTCGAGCCGTCCCTGGCGGGCGGCGGCGCGGGCGAGAACGTAGCGGGCCGCGGCAGGCTCGCCCGGGCCGGGGAGGCGGGCCACCGGGGCGGCCAGCCGCTCCGCGTCCGCAGGCCTGCCGAGCTGCAGGAGCGCCATGGCGCGGAGCACCGTGGGG
>JBAVCR010000647.1:0-14363 GCA_049586815.1 Anaeromyxobacteraceae bacterium | reverse complement strand
GACGCGCCCTTCCCGCTCGGCGCGAGGAAGCCGGCCGAGCCCGTAGCCCACGTTCCCCTCCACGGTGAGGTGCGGGAAGAGCGCGAAGTCCTGGAAGAGGAGCCCCACTCCGCGCCGCTGCGGGGGCACGTGGACGCCGGCCGCGCCGTCGAACCAGGTCTCCCCGCCGAAGCGCACGTGCCCTGCGTCGGGGCGAAGGAGCCCGGCCACGGCGCGCAGGACGGTGGTCTTGCCCGAGCCGGACGGGCCGAAGAGGACGAGCACCTCGCCCGGCCCGAGCGCGGCGTCGAGGCGGGCGCGGATGGAGGGGCCATCCGGGAAGGCCCGGTCCACGGCCAGCGACAGGGCGCCGCTCATCCGGCCACCGGACGGCGGCGCAGCGAGTAGGTGACGACCAGCACCGCGAACGACACCGCGAGCAGGAAGAGCGCCGTCCTCCCCGCCGTGGCGTAGTCGAGCTGCTCGACCGAGTCGAAGATGGCGATGGAGAGCGTGCGGGTCTGGCCGGCGATGTTGCCGCCCACCATCAGGACCACGCCGAACTCGCCGAGCGCATGGGCGAAGGTGAGCACGGCGCCCGCGAGGACGCCGGGGGCGGCGAGCGGGAGGCTCACGCGGAAGAAGGTGCCGAGCCGGGAGACCCCCAGCGTGTGCGACGCCTCGACGAGACGGGGGTCGACCGCCGAGAGCGAGGCGGCGAAGGGCTGCACCGCGAACGGGAGCGAGTAGAGGATGGAGGCGACGAGCAACCCCTCGAAGCTGAAGGCGAGGGGGCGCCCGAAGACCGCGATCCAGCCCCGCCCGACCGGGCTCATGGGCCCCATGGCCACGAGCAGGTAGAAGCCGAGCACGGTCGGGGGCAGGACGAGCGGCAGGGCCACGACGGCCTCGACGAGGGGCTTGAGCCGCCAGCGCGAGGACGCGAGCCAGGCGGCGAGCGGCAGGCCGACGACGAGCAGCACGACCGTGGTGAGCGCGGCCAGCGTGAAGCTGAGACGCAGCGCCTGCAGGTCCATGCCTCAGCCCGGCGGCAACCCGTACCCGTAGCGCTCGAGGACGACCCGCCCGGAAGGGCTCCGCACGAAGGCCTCGAACTCCGCGGCCAGGTCGGGGCTGGCCGCGCCCTTCAGGACCACGCCCCATTGCTCGATGGGAGCGTGGCTGCCGGTCGGGACCATGACGTGGCGCCCCATCGCAGCGAGCGGCGGCACGAGGGCGAGCGACCAGGGGACGATGGCGGCCTGGGCGGCGCCCGACTCGCAGAGCTGGACCACCTTCAGGACGTCCTCGCCGAGGACGAGCCGGTCCTTCACCCGATCGAGGAAGGACGACGAGCGCAGGACCTGTTCCGCGGCCGCGCCGTACGGGGAGACGGCGGGGTCGCCGATGGCCACCTTCCGGACGGCGGGCTCCACGACGGAGCGCATCCCCTTCGACTTGGGATCGACGCGGGAGGCGGCGGAGACCCAGAGCACGATCTTCCCGACGGCGTAGGGGAACGGCGCCGAGGCGGCGAGGCCCGCCTCCTGGAGGCGTGCCGCGCCCCGGTGGTCGGCTCCCAGGAAGACGTCGAAGGTCGTCCCCTTCTCGATCCGGTCGACGAGCACCCCGGTGGCCGCGTAGGTCGGCACGACCTTCGTCCCCGGGTGGCGGAGCTCGAAGGCTCCCACGAGCTCGGGGAGCGGCAGCCGGAGATCGGCCGAGGCCGCCACGGCGAGCGTCCGCGGCTCCCCGGCCGCAGCCGGGCCGGCGGGGACGCCGAAGGCCAGGAAGGCGAGCGGGAGGGCGAGGAATCGGGGCCAGGACACCACCCCTTCGTACCACGAACGCGCCGCGGCGCCCTCCCCGGAGGGGTGCGGCGATGCGCCTCACGGACGGCGAGGGCCCTCGGCGCGCCCGTACCGCTGCAGGACCCGCTCCAGGGCGTCCCAGTCGACCGGCTTCGTCAGGTAGTCGTCGAGCCCGGAGGCCATGTAGTGCTCGCGGAACTCGGGGAGCGCGTCCGCGGTCAGGGCTCCGATGGGGACGTGGGCCTCGGGACCCGTCATGCGCCGGATCTCGCGCGTCGCGCCGGCGCCGTCGAGCTCCGGCATCTGCATGTCCATGAGCACGACGTCGAAGTCGCCGTTCCGCACCGCGTCGACGGCCTGCCGTCCGTCCTCCACCAGGGTCACGCGGTGCGCGAGCCGCCGCAGGCGCGTGCCGATGAGGAGCCGGTTCACCGCGTCGTCCTCGGCGACGACGAGACGCCGGCAGATGGCGAGGCCGAGGCCGGTCCCCCCGAAGCGCCGGGTGGTGGAGCTGTCGGCCTGCTGGAAGGGCCGGAAGAGCGTGGGCACGACGTCGGGGGGGATGCCGAGCCCGGTGTCGCGGACCTCGAACCGGAAGGACACCACGTCCCCGGCCGGATCGGGCACGGCCCAGACACCCAGCGTGATCGTGCCTCGCTCGGTGAACTTGACCGCGTTGCCGACCAGGTTCACGAGCACCTGCCGCAGCCGCGTCGGATCCCCGTGGACCCGCGGGATGCCGTGGACGCCCCACTCGGTGCGGAGATCGTTCCCTCGCCTCGACGCGGCGTGGCCGAGCAGGTCGACGACCTCCTGCGCCACCTCCCGGGGATCGAAGTCGACCTCCTCCAGCTCGAGCTTCCCGGCCTCGATCTTCGAGTAGTCGAGGACGTCGTTGAGGACGCGGAGCAGCGACCGCGCCGAGCCCTCCAGCGCGTCGACGAAGCGCCGCTGCTCCGGCGAGGTCGGCGTGTCGCCGAGCAGCTCGATCATCCCGATGATGCCGGTCATGGGGGTGCGCAGCTCGTGGCTCATCGTGGCGAGGAAGCTCGACTTGGCGAGCGCGGCCGCCTCGGAGGCTGCCTCACCGGCGCCGCCCGGGGCGCCGGATCCGAGATCGGCGAGCCGCTTGCCGATGACGTCGGCGTGCCCGGTGGCGCCGAGCAGGGCGAGGGCCGCCTCGTTGCAGTCGACGAGGCCGGTCTGGTCGAAGAGGAGGTGGGGCTCGCCGGATCGCTGGAAGAACGTCCGGAAGCGCTCTTCCGCCTCCTGGACCGCGGTGACGTCGCGGACGATGCCCGTGAAGTAGTGGTGCCCCCCCTCGATCACCTCGCTCACGGCCAGGTAGACCACCATGGGCGACCCGTCGCCCGGAAGGCGGGCCTCCACGACCACGGGGTGGTCGTCGGCGGTGTCGAAGTGGGCCATCCACCGGGTCCCGTCCCTCATCTCCTCGGTGAAGCCGCCCTGCTCCAGGCGCGGGATGAAGTCCCTGAAGATGGGGTTGCCGGGCCGGGACCCGACGAGGGCCTCCGAGTCTGTGGCGATGAGCCGTCCGTCGTAGCGATAGACGGCGACCGCGGCGAGCCCGTCGCCTGCCAGGTGGTGCATCTCGTTCACGAGCGAATCGGAGCCACGGATCGGGCGCTTCCGGAGACGTCGGAGTGTCTCGTCCTGGAACGCCTGCCTGGCCTGGACGCTCCCCGATCGGGGCGTTCGCCCCGGAAGGAAACACCGTTCCGATCCGGGTCAGCGACCCTCGGGTGGGTCGGTGACGCCGGAGGAGCCGGACGGGCCCCCGCCGTCGGCGTCCCGCGGCGCTCCCGCTCCCGTCCGGACGTGCCCCGGGGGCCACACCGGGGAGGGAACGACGCCGTCCTGGAACGTGACCTTTCCGACGAGGATGCAGCCCTTCATGCCGGGGCGGCAGTACGCGCCGTCCACCTTCCTGCAGAGGCCGTCCGCCTCGTACCGGCAGCTCCAGGAACTCATCCGCACCCATGATGACGGGCGCGCGGATTCCGGGCAACCCGGGTCGCCCCGGTTAGGAGAGCGCCATGATCTCCTGGGACGAGCGATACACGCTGGAGGGCTTCGCCTACGGGACCGAGCCGAACCGCTGGCTCGTCGAGTGCGCTCCCGGCATCCGGGCGGGAGGCTCGGTGCTCTGCCTCGGCGAGGGCGAAGGACGGAACGGCGTCTGGCTGGCGCGGCAGGGCTTCGCGGTCGAGGCGGTCGACGCCTCGACCGTGGGGCTCGAGAAGGCGCGCCGCCTCGCGGCGACGCACGGTGTCCCCCTGCGCACGACGGTGGCCGACCTGCGGGACTTCGTCCCCGATGCGGGCCGGTACGACGCGGTCGTGCTCGTCTACCTGCACCTCCCCCCGGGGCTCCGGGAGGTGGTGCACGCGCGCGCGGCGGCGGCGCTCGCGCCGGGAGGGCTCCTCGTCCTCGAGGGCTTCACGCCGAGGCAGCAGGCCTTCTCGAGCGGCGGGCCGCGGGAGGCCGCCCTGCTCTTCGAGCCGGCCACCCTCCGCGACGACTTTCCCGGCATCACCTGGGAGGTGATGGAGGAGCGGGAGGTGGACCTCGACGAGGGCCCGTTCCACCGCGGCCGGGCCGCGGTGGTGCGGGCGCGGGGACGCCGCGCCGGCTGAGTTCGCGCCTGCCGGGGTCCTGTCCTACCCGCAGCCGCCCTTCACCGCGGCCTTCGTCTTCATCTTCACGCGCTTCGTGTAGGCGTACGCCGGCCACGTCTGGCCCTCGTGCGCCCCGCCCTCGTGGGCCTCGCTCGCGGCGGGCGCGCAGGGCGAGCGCCAGGAGCGGGAGGTCGGCAGCTCGGGCCAGGAGGCGGGCTGGGTGCTTCCCGTGGCGTAGCGGAACCGCCAGGCCGGGACGTCGCGGCCGTCGGCCGCCCCCACCCGCTCGGCCACGCAGGAGTCCACCGGATAGCGCTCCAGCCAGCGGTTCACGCCGCCCTCGACGACGTAGAGGTTCTGCACACCCTGGGTGACGAGGAGCTTCCAGGCGTCCAGCGCGGCCGGCTCGCCCGTGCCGAGGAGGAAGGTCACCGTGCCGGGAGGCTGGTCGAGGATGGTCTTGAGGCGCTCCGGGCCCTGCAGGTCGGCGAGCGACACCCGGCGGGACCCTCCGACGTGGAACAGGTTGAAGTCGCGCTCGTCGCGGAGGTCGAGGATCCGCACCTGGACGGCGACGTCCTTGCGGAGCGCCGCCACCTCGGCGGGGTCGACGAAGATCCCCCGCTCCTCCACCGACCGCCGGAGCTCGGCGGGCATGCGGACGAACTTCTCGTCGGCGGTGGGCTGGCCGTGGACGACGAGGACCAGGCTCGCCGCGGTGAGGGCGCCGGCGAAGCCGAGGAACCCGCGGCCGGGCGCCTTCACCACCTCCGCCCAGGGCTTCCCCTGGCCGAACGCCTGCTGCGCCAGGTCGCCCGCCCAGAAGAGCACGAGCGCCATCAGCACGACGAGGAGCACGGTCGTGCCGAGCGGGAGGCCGAGGAGCTCCGGGAGCGTGAAGCGCCCCATGTACGAGGAGAGCCAGAACGTCGGGAAGCTCCCCACCGTCTCCCCGAAGATCCAGACGCCGGTGAGCGCACCGCCGAGGAAGAACATGCCGTCCACCTTGAGCGTGGAGGCGGCGACGATCGACGTCCCGGGGCAGAAGCCGCCGATGACGAAGCCCACGCCCATGATGAGCCCGCCCAGGATGCCCGGCCAGAGGTAGGTCGGGTTCACGAAGACGCGGCTCATGTCGAGCAGGCCGAAGGAGGTCGCGCCGGCGACGAGCACCGCGGCCACCGCGATGCCGGTGAACATGACCTTCAGGACGGTCATGTCCTGGAAGTAGAACTGGCCGGCCAGCTTGCGGGTGTCGCCGAAGCCGCCCATCTCCAGGGCGGCGCCGAATCCGAAGCCGATGGCCACGAAGACGAGGGCGTAGGCGACGGGGCCCAGCGAGGCGGCGAGGTCGAAGGGTGCCATGGGTCTCGCTCCTCAGGTCCAGAGGCGGCGGAAGAACCACGCCACCGCGTAGGCGCTCGCGAAGATCGCGAGCGCGAAGGCCCAGCTGCCCACCGACAGCACCGCGCCGCCGGAGAGGGCCTGGCCGGAGGTGCAGCCGCGGGCGAGCCGCGCGCCGTACCCCATGATGGCGCCTCCCAGGAAGGCGAGGCCCCAGCGCGCCTGGACCGACACGCGCGGTCCCTTGCGGGTCTCGAGCTTCACCCGCCGGTTCACGAGGCCGGAGGCGAAGCCGCCGAGCACCGTGCCGAGGAGCATGTAGATGGCGTAGTGGGCCCACGGGCTCCGCGCGCCGCCCGCCATCTCGGCGAAGTAGGCGACCCGGTCGACGTGGGCCGGGGCGAGCAGGTCGAGGATCCCGGTCTGCACGCGGCTCATGGCCGCCGAGGCGCCGAGCCCTCCCCCGGTGATGAAGATGGAGAGGAAGAGCACGATGCCGAGGAGCGTCCCGGCGACGTAGGGGTTGACGTAGGGACGTGGTTCGCTGGCGCGGCTCATCGGCTCGCTCCTTCCGGCTCGGGCTCGTCGGCGTCGACGTGCTGGTATCCGGTGATCATCGACTTCAGGTGGTCGGTGGGCGTGCGGCCCGTGGTGACGAGGTAGACGTGCAGGACGAGGAAGGCGAGGAAGAGCCACGCCCCCGCGTTGTGCACCGGCGCCACGATGGAGAGCCCGCCGACGGCGGAGGCCACCGACGGCCAGCGCCCCACGGCCCAGATGAGCGCGCCGGTGGCGATCTGGAGCGGGAAGAGCACGTTGAGGAGCGCCAGGTAGGTGAGCTGCTGGAGAGGGTTCAGCTTCTGCCCGGCGGCGTTCTTCGGGTGGGATTCCCCGTAGAAGATGCCGCGGGCCTGGTAGGTCATGTGCTCGAAGGCGTTGGCCAGGAAGCCCTGGGGATGGGGGATGAAGTTCCGGATGGCGGCCGTGGCCAGGTGGTAGAAGAGCGCCAGGAAGCCGTTCACGATGAGCACGATGGCGAAGGCGTTGTGGACGGCCACCGCCGCGGGCAGGCTCATGAACGACGGGCCACCCGTCCCGTGGATCTCGAGCCCCGTCACGATGAGCGCGATCCCGCTCGCCGCCATGGTCCAGTGCCAGAGCCGCTCGTAGCGGCCGAAGACGTACTCCCGCTCGCCGGGCGCGTGCACCACGTGCCGGCGCCGCTTCCGGGTGAGCAACCGGACGGAGGCGTGGACGATGACCCCGGCGACGACGGCCAGGAAGACGAGGAACCCCACCCGGTTCGTCCAGGCCTGCCGGGAGTGGCCGAGCACGTGGAGCCCGACCGGCGCCGCGTCCCGGTCGCGCCGGAGCTCGAGCCCCCCGCCGGAGGTCGGCGCGATCACGCCGGCCAGCACCACCCGCGCGCCGTCGGGCGGGCGGGGCGGCACGCCGCCGGGCAGGTAGGAGGCGACGAGGTACCCCTCGGTGAGCCGGGAGTCCTCGGCGTGGCAGGAGGCGCAATCGCGCAGCGCGCGGTCCCGGGTGGAGATGCCGTGGACGAGCGGATGCGCGTCGAGCCGTCCCACGACGACGGGGTCCTCCACGCCGAGGGCGCGCAGGCGGGCGGCGATGACCTCGGCCTTCTGCGGGGTGTCGAGCCGGAGCTCGGCCTCCTCCAGGCTGCCGTTCCCGTCGGCGTCGAGGAGCGCGAGCACCTCCGGCGCGTGGCCGGCCGGGTCGAGCCAGGCGCGGGTCACGGTCTCCCACGGCACGTCGCTCCCGTCGGAGCGGGAGACCCAGCGGTAGCGGGAGACGAGGTTCACGGGCGCGACCCGGTGCACGCCGTCCGACTCCTCCCGCTCGAGCAGCAGCGGGCGCAGCGGCCGGATGGTGGCGGTGTCGAGCGTGTCGCCCGGCCGGCGCTCCACGTTCCGGAAGCGGACGACCGGCCCCCCATTCGCCGTGACCACGGTCGCATCGACCATCTCGGCGGCGGGCCCCATCGGGCCGGCCGCGTGGCAGGCGGTGCAGGAGAGCACCTCCATGTGGCGCTCCCGGTAGGGAAGGAAGGCGTGCGCCTTCATCGGATCGTGGCAGGCGCGGCAGGAGGCCTCGGCGAGCCGGTGGTCGGGCCGGACCAGGAACTCGGCCTGGGTCTGGCGGCGCGGGTCGGCGGTCAGGTAGCGGAGCGCCCCCTGCTTGCCGTCGGTGCGGGCCGGGCTGTTCGCGGCGTAGTGGCAGGCCACGCAGTCGACGAGCTTCGCGGCGTGGACGTCCCAGGGCGCGGTGAGCGCCTCCTTGCCTTCCAGGTCGAGGAAGGAGTCGGACATGCGCTGGGGAGCGACGATGGCCCCCTCCCCCTGGGTGAGCGACCAGGTCTGGCCCGGCCGGGGAGCGGCGACGAAGTCCCGCGGCACGACGAGCGGCGCCTTGCCGTCGGAGATCATGCCGTGGCAGGCCCCGCAGCTCGCCGCGCGCGGCGTGCCGATGCGGATCGACTCGCGGCGGAGCTTGCCCTCGGCGTCGAGCCGGTCGGCGCGGATCTCGAGCTTCCCTCCGGCCACGTGGCACTGGACGCAGGTGGCGGCCGAGCGGGGCGGCTTGTGGTCGCTGTGGGCGGCGATGTAGCCCGCGTCGTGGCAGGCCCCGCAGGTCTTCTCGGGGCTCATCTCCTCGGCGGTGCGGACCTTGCGCCCCGCGGCGTCGAGCGGCGCGAAGGCGGGGTGGATGGGGTTCACGGCCTGCTGGGCCGACGCGACGCCGGCGGCGAGCGCCAGGACCACGGCCAGGAAGGTCTTCGGGATCATCGGCGGCCTCCGGTCTGGATGGGGTCGCCCGCGTAGCCGAGGGCCTTCCAGTCCATGCGCGACCTCTCGCCGTGGCAGTCGGTGCAGGCGAGGGCCTTCTCCTTCGTGGACACCATGTGGGAGAGCGGCCAGTACATCTCGGTCTCGGCGAACCCGTACTTGCCGCTGTAGGGGATCTTGGAGGCCTCCGACCCGAGCCGGAACGCGCGGTCCCAGTCGAAGGTGGTCCAGTAGCCGTCCTTGCCGCCGGTCACCGGCGGGAAGAGGTAGTTGAACCCGGCGTCGTAGGGCTGCTTCCCGCGGTGGATCTTGAACGGCCAGATGCGGGCGGTCGGGTCGTCGATGCCGCCGAAGGGCGGGTTGAGCGGGGTGACCTTGGTGGGGTCGATCTTGTCGCCGAGCAGGTTGCGCCCGACCTTGCCGTTGAACCAGCGGTACTCCGGAACGGCTCCCTGCTCGTAGGTGAACTCGCCCTTGATCTTGAGGTACGAGTGGGCGTCGTCCTTGCGGCTCGGGTCGCCGGCCTTGCTCCAGTCCCACCAGGCCTTGGTGGGGAGCTTCCCGGCGAACTCCGGGATGTGGCAGGTCTGGCAGGCGAGCGAGCGGACGTGGGTGTCGACCCGGGCGTCGGCGTGCTTGTGCCCCTCGTGGCAGTCGGTGCAGGCCACGCCGTGGGAGCCCTCCACGCTCACCGAGAAGGCGCGCCCCTGGATCTGGTGGTCGGGGGCGCGGTGGCAGTCCACGCAGAGGAAGCCGTGCCGCCCGATGTGGACGTCCTCCTCCTCGAAGGGGTGGGCGAGCGACGAGTCGATGTCGCCGTGCTTCACGCCCTGGCCGCCGCCGCCGAAGGCGTGGCAGCCGAGGCAGTTCTCCCGCTGCGGCGTCCCCACCGACCGGGCGGCCAGGACGAGGTCGGACTCCTTCGTGGGGATCCCGTACGTCCCCTTCACGTAGGTCCCGGTGCGCTCGTGGCAGACGAGGCAGTCGACGTTCTCGGCCTTGGTGAAGTCGAAACCGTCGTCCGCCCAGCCGTAGCCGGCGTGGCACTTCGTGCAGGACTTCTCGTTCCCGCGGTTCGCGATGCAGAAGTTGTTGAGGAGGTTCTTCTTCCCGATGCGGGTCTTGCCGTCGTGCCCGGGGACGACGACCTCCTCGCCGAGCCACAGCCAGTGCGAGCTCTTCATGAACTTGGCGGCGTCGGGGTGGCAGCCGAGGCAGGACCGGGTCACCGCCTGGGGGCTGTCGAAGGCCGCCGGGGTGACGGGCGCGTGGTCGAAGTGGGGGCGGACCTTCCTCTCGAACTTCGACGCGGGCGCGGGCGGCTTCGGCGGCTCCTGCACCACGAGGGCGAGTGCGGCGACGCCGGCGATGGCGACGAGGAAGAGGAGGCCGAGGAACAGGTACTTTTTCGTCACGGAGGTTCCGATCGGGTCGTTGAAACGGCGCGTGGTTCGCAAGGGTCCCACTGCGCGGGGTGTGCCTGAACCCGGACTTCGTGATTTCAGGTACTTGCAGTCCGAGACATGAAACGTTCGACACGATGTGTTTCAATGTACCGATACGTTTCGTTTCATCGAGGTGAAACATGCCGTCTTCCACGGTCGTCGTCGGTCCCGCGTCCTGCGCGGTCGGATCCCTGGAGCAGGAGCGGGCCTTCTCCGCGGTGAACGCCGCGTTCGGATCGCTCGGCCGCATCTGCATGGCGCTCGACGCCGACTTCCGGATTCGCTACGCCTCCGACCTCCTCGCCTCCATCGTGGGCCCGGACGCGGCCTCCCGGCTCGACGGCAGCCCGATCGAGGCGCTGCTCGGGACGGAGCTCTTCGGTCCCGACGGCCCGCTCCGCCAGGCCCTCCTCGCGGGCGAGAAGCGGGAGGGCTGGCGCGCCGTGCTGAACGTGGACGGGGGAGCGGCCCGCCTCATGTCGGTCTCCGCCGCGCCGCTCATCCACGACCGGCTCGGCGTCTGCGACCCCGCCGCGGCCTACCTCGTCGTCCTCCGGCCCGCCGACGAGTCGACGGTGGAGGCGAGCGGTCCCATCGCCGGCTTCGGCCTCATCGCCCGGTCGCCCGCCATGACCCGGGTCTTCCGGATGATCGACGTGCTCCAGCACAGCGAGTCGACCGTGCTCGTCACCGGGGAGAGCGGCACGGGCAAGGAGGTCATGGCCCGCATCATCCACGCCCACTCCCCCCGCAGCTCGGGACCCTTCGTGGCCGTCAACGCGGCGGCGCTGCCGGGCGAGCTGCTCGAGAGCGAGCTCTTCGGGCACGTGCGCGGCGCCTTCACCGGCGCGGTGCGCGACCGGGCGGGTCGCTTCGAGGCCGCCGAGGACGGCACCCTCTTCCTCGACGAGGTGGGCGACGTCCCGCTGCACCTGCAGGTGAAGCTGCTCCGGGTCCTCCAGGAGCACACCTACGAGCGGGTGGGCGACAGCCAGACCCGCCGCACCAACGCCCGCATCATCGCGGCGACAAACCGGAACCTGCGCCGCCTCGTGGCCGACGGCCGCTTCCGGGAGGACCTCTACTACCGCCTGCGGGTCTTCCCCATCGAGCTCCCTCCCCTGCGGTCGCGCCGCGAGGACATCGAGCCGATGGCGAGGCTCCTGCTCTCCCGCCTGGGAACCCGCACCGGGCGCGCGCTCCGGCTCTCCCCGGAGACGGTGCGGGTGCTCCTCTCCTACGAGTGGCCCGGCAACGTGCGCGAGCTCGAGAACGCCCTCGAGTTCGCCGCCACGGTCTGCCAGGGTCAGACGCTGCAGCCGGAGGACCTGCCGCCGGAGGTCGTCCCGGCAGGGACGATGGACGAGGAGCCGCCGGCGGCGGCGCGGGGGCGCCCGGTCCCGGCGCCCCACGCGGTGGAGGACCGGGAGCTGCGCGACGCCCTCGAGCAGAACCGCTGGAACCGCGTGGCGACGGCGCGCGCCCTGGGCGTGAGCCGCAGCACCCTGTGGCGGCGGATGCGGGCTGCGGCGCTGACCTGAGACGTTTCGTCCCACCGGTGCGACGTCTCGTCGCTCCCGCGTGGCACGGGGCGTCGCACGACGCCGCCCGGGCCGCCGGAAATCGCCAGGAACTCCCCGGGCCTCGCCTCGGCACGGCGCGCGCATCGCGTCGGGGCTCACCCCCAAGGGAGGAACGGCTTGGAACTTCACAAATCGTCATACCTGATCGCGGCGCTGACCCTGCTCGTGGCGACGCCCGCCCAGGCCACGAACGGCATGCGGATGATCGGCTTCGGGCCGGTGCAGAACTCGATGGGCGGCGTGGGCGTGGGCGCGACCCTCGACGCCGCTTCGGTGCTCTCCAACCCGGCCGGCATGTCGGAGCTGGGGGGGCGCGTCGACTTCGGCGCCACCTGGTTCCTGCCGACCGTGAAGTACAGCGCCACCGGGATCGCCCCCGGCCTGGTGACGAACGACGGGGCGACCCTCACGAGCGACCGCGGCGCCTCCCCGATCCCGGCCTTCGGGCTCGTCATCCCCATCGATTCCCGGTGGTCGTTCGGCATCGGCGCCTACGGCGTCGCCGGCATGGGCGTGGACTACGCGTCGAACCTCTACTCCTCGACGACGATCACGGGCTACCAGCAGATGCGCTTCACGCCGGGCGTCGCCTTCAAGCTCGACGACATGTTCTCGTTCGGCCTCACCCTGAACGGGATGTGGGCCACGACCGAGTGGAACGTGGCGAGCGCGTTCGGCCAGGCACCCCACATGGGCGGCTCCGCCTTCGGCATCGGGGCCACCGTGGGCGCCAAGTACACGCCCATGAAGATGCTCACCATCGGCCTCGCCTTCGAGACCCAGTCGTTCTTCCAGGAGTTCGCCTACAACACGCCGAACGGCGTCGACAAGCTCAAGTTCAACCAGCCCTGCGTCCTCACCGGCGGCGTCGCGGTCCGGCCCCTCGAGATGCTGCTCGTCGCCCTCGACGTCGAGTGGATCAACTGGCCGGCCACGAACGGCGCCAACAAGCCCGAGTTCGCCCAGAACGCGAGCGGCGCCATGCCCTGGAACATGGACTGGAAGAGCCAGGTGGTGTTCAAGCTCGGCGTCGAGGTCACGCCGCTCGAGTGGCTCGCCGTCCGCGCCGGGTACAACTACGGCAAGATGCCGCTCAACCCGGACCGCGCCTTCGAGAACATCTCCTTCCCGGCGGTGGTCGAGAACCACCTCACGCTCGGTGCGGGCTTCAACCTGGGCAAGCACGTCGCCGTGAACCTGGGCGGCATGTGGGCTCCCTCCACGAGCATCACCGGCTCGAACCCGAACCCGCCCATGGGCACCCCGGGATACCCGGGCCCGTACGGACAGGGCATCCAGACCTACACGACCTCGATGACCCAGGTCGGGCTCGACGCGGGCATCGCCTACAAGTTCTAGGCTCCGGCGCGGCCCCGACCGCAACCAACTCCGCCCGGGGGTGTTATGAGACCCGAGTCTCGTCACGCCCCCGGGGGATGCACATGCAAGTTCGCGGAATCACTGCCGTCGCCATCGCCGCCGCGCTCGTCGCGGCCTGCAGTTCCGGGACCTCGACCGGACCCGCCACGATGAACGTGATGCTGGTCGACGCCCCCACCGGCGAGTACGAGGCGGTGAACGTCGACGTCCAGACCGTCCTCATCAAGGGGGACGGCGACTGGATCACGCTCGGGTCGCCGAACCAGGTCTACGACCTGCTCCACCTCACGAAGGGCATCTCGGCCACCCTCGTGAACGGCGCCACGCTTCCCCCGGGTCACTACGGGCAGATGCGGCTCGTCCTGGGCTCGCGGAACACGGTCGTCCTCCCCGGCGGCGCCGTCGAGCCGCTCAAGGTCCCGTCCGGCCAGCAGACGGGAGTGAAGCTCTCCGTGAGCTTCGACGTCGAGCCCGGCACGACCGCCGACGTCTACATCGACTTCGACGCCCACCGCTCGGTCTTCGTCCACCAGGCCGGCGCGTCGGGCAAGTACCTCCTGCGCCCCACCGTCCGCGCCTACGACAAGCTCGAGACCGGCTCCATCTCCGGCATCGTCACCGACGCCGGGACGGCCGCGCCGATCGCCGGGGTCGAGGTGACCGCCCAGGCCGTCGTGGACGGCAAGCCGGTGGTGGTCGCCTCCGACTTCACCGACGCCGCGGGGCGCTACGTGCTCGGGCTCCTGCCCGTCGGCGGCAGCTACCACGTGGTGAGCCAGCCGGTGCTCGTGGACCCGCTCGGCGCCGTGGCCTCCTCCTGGGAGGCGAAGGCGAGCCCGGCCTTCCCCATCACCGTCGCGGCCCCGGTCCGCACCCACGACACCTCCTTCACGCTCGCCACGGCCCGGGGCGCGGCGACCGGCGCCATCACGCCCTCCGCGGATGCCTCCGAGGTGGACACCGTCGTCGCCACCTTCCCGCTCGACGGCGGCGCGGGGCTCCAGCCGTTCGTGGTCCGGACGGCGAAGGGGATCGTCGACGCCGGCGGCGCCGAGACCTGGACCATGCCCGGACTGCCGGCCTCGGCCACGCCCTACGTCCTCTCGGGCCAGCGGCGCGGGATCGACGCGACCGGAGGCGACGTGTTCGTGCCCAGCACGACCACGCCGTCCGTGACCATCTCCTCGGGCGCGACCTCCACCGCCGACATCGCCTTCCCCCCGTAGGCGCGCCCCCGTGCGGGGCGGCCCATCGGTGGCGTGGCGCAGGGACCACGGCGCGGTAAACGGTTCCGCCAGGCCAGGCGGCGCCTCCGCGCCGTGAGCCCCGAGGAGCCCCGCCCATGACGAAGTCCCTCCGCACCGCCCTCGCC
>JBAVCR010000646.1:0-3065 GCA_049586815.1 Anaeromyxobacteraceae bacterium | reverse complement strand
GGCCAGGGGCGGCTCGCCGCGCCCGGTGAGCACCGTGGCCACGTCGATGTCGGGCAGCGCGACCGGCAGCTGGTCCTCGGGGACCCCGATGCCCTCGTGTTCGGGGTCGCAGCGGTCGCAGTAGACGACGGGGATGGGGGTGCCGCAGTAGCGCTGGCGGCTGAACCCCCAGTCGCGCAGGTGGTACTTCACCGCCGGCTCGCCGAAGCCCTTCTCCTTCGCGAGCGCCGACATGCGGCGGCGGGCCTCGGCGCTCCCGAGGCCGGTGAACGGGCCGGAGTCGACGAGCACGCCGTCCTCGGTGAAGGCGGCCCCGAGCGCGTCGCCGGCCGGGATGCGCTCCCCCTCCGCGGGCTGGATCACCACCCGCACCGGGAGCGCGTACTTGCGGGCGAACTCGAAGTCGCGCTGGTCGTGGGCCGGGACGCTCATCACCGCGCCGGTGCCGTAGCCCGCCAGGACGAAGTTCGCGATCCAGACCGGGACCCGCTCGCCGTCGAACGGGTTCACGGCCGAGGCGCCGGTGAAGACGCCCTCCTTGGGCGCGTCGTCCCCGGTGCGCTGCTCGGCGTCGGTGCGCGCCATGCGTTCGACGAAGGCCTGCACCTCGGCACGCTGCCCGGGGGTGGTGAGCCGGGCCACCAGCGGGTGCTCGGGGGCCAGCACCACGTAGGTGCAGCCGAGGATGGTGTCGACCCGGGTGGTGAAGACGCGGATGCGCTCCTGCGACCCCTCCACGGCGAAGTCGACCTCGGCCCCCTCGCTGCGGCCGATCCAGTTGCGCTGCATGGTGGTGATGCGCTCGGGCCACTCGGTGAGCCCGTCGAGCCCGGCCAGCAGGTCGTCGGCGTAGTCGGTGATGCGGAAGGCCCACTCCGGAATCACCTTCTCCACCACGGGCGAGCTGCAGCGCTCGCAGACGTTCTCGTCGACCACCTGCTCGTTGGCGATGACGGTCTGGCAGCCGGTGCACCAGTTGGCCTTGCCCTGCCGCCGGTAGACGATCCCCTTCTCCAGCATGCGCAGGAAGAACCACTGGTTCCAGCGGTAGTACTCCGGGTCGCAGGTGGCGAACTCGCGCTCCCAGTCGAAGGCGAAGCCCACCCGCTGCATGTCCCGGCGGAAGGACTCGATGTTCTCGCGCGTGCGCTCGGCGGGGTGGCGCCCGTCCTTCAGGGCGGCGTTCTCGGCCGGCAGGCCCAGCGCGTCGAACCCCATGGGGTGGAGCACGTCGTAGCCCCGCATGCGCAGCAGGCGGGCCAGCACGTCGCCGATGGTGTAGACGCGGGCGTGCCCCATGTGCATGGCGCCCGAGGGGTACGGGAACATCTCGAGGACGTAGCGCTTCTCGGCTCCCTCCCGCCGCCCGGCGCGGAAGACGCCGGCGTCGGACCAGCGCTTCTGCCAGCGCGGCTCGATGGACCTGGGCTCGTATCGCTCGTTCATGGAGGTCATGGAAGCCCGCGATATTACCGCGCCAAGGCGATTTTGCACCTGCGCGTTCCACGGGGCTCCGGGGTATATTGCGCGCCACTTTTCCGAGGGAGATCCCGGGATGGCCGAGAACGTCTACGTCGCCGACATCGCGAAGCACGAGGGGCAGGAGGTCACGCTCCACGGATGGCTCCACAACCGCCGCTCCTCGGGGAAGCTCCACTTCCTCCAGGTCCGCGACGGCACCGGGACCATCCAGTGCGTGGTCTTCAAGGGCAACGTCACCCCGGAGGCCTTCACCGAGGCCGACCACCTGCCCCAGGAGACCTCGATCGCCGTCACCGGCCTCGTGAAGAAGGAGCCGCGCTCCCCCATCGGCTTCGAGATCGACGTGCGCTCGCTGGCGGTCCACGCGCGCCCGGCCCGCGAGTTCCCCATCGGCCACAAGGAGCACGGGGTGGCCTTCCTCATGGAGCAGCGCCACCTCTGGCTGCGCTCCCCGCGGCAGAACGTCATCCTCCGGGTCCGCCACACCGTGGAGAAGGCCATCCGCGACTTCTTCGACCAGCGCGGCTTCACGCTCGTCGACGGCCCGATCTTCACGCCCAACGCCTGCGAGGGCACGAGCACCCTCTTCGAGGTGCCCTACTTCGACCTGGGCAAGGCCTACCTGACCCAGTCGAACCAGCTCTACATGGAAGCCGCCGCCATGGCGCTCGGCAAGGTCTACTCCTTCGGCCCCACCTTCCGCGCCGAGAAGTCGAAGACCCGCCGCCACCTCACCGAGTTCTGGATGGTGGAGCCGGAGGTCGCCTGGCTCGACCTCGACGGCGACATGCGGCTCATGGAGGAGTTCGTCTCCTTCGTGGTGCAGGCCGCGCTGGCGAAGCACCGGGACGAGCTCTCCCGCGTGCTGGAGCGGGACGTGTCGAGGCTCGACGCCGTCGCGCCCCCCTTCCCGCGCATCACCTACACCGAGGCGGTGGAGGTCATCCGCAAGGCCCAGGAGGCGCAGCGCGCCGCCCTGCCGCCCGACGAGGCGGCGCGGCTCCCGCCCATGATGACCTGGGGCGACGACATCGGCGGCGACGAGGAGACGCTGGTGGCGAGCGCCTACGACCGCCCGGTCATGGTGCACCGCTACCCGTCGGCCATGAAGGCCTTCTACTTCAAGAAGGACCCCACGAACCCCGACGTCGCGCTGGGCTGCGACGTGCTGGCCCCGGAGGGTTACGGCGAGATCATCGGCGGCGGCCAGCGCGAGGACGACCTGGAGACGCTCGAGAAGGCCATCGCCCACCACCAGCTGCCGCGCGAGGCCTTCGAGTGGTACCTCGACCTGCGCCGCTACGGCTCGGTGCCCCACGCCGGCTTCGGCATGGGCGTGGAGCGCTGCGTGGCCTGGATCTGCGGGCTGCACCACGTCCGGGAGACCATCCCGTTCGCCCGCATGACGGAGCGGATCACGCCGTAGCGGAAGGGGCCGAGGGCGGCTCCACCCGGGGCGCCATCCGCACGACCTCGAGCGCGATCCCCAGGTCCCGCGCCGCGCCCTCGAGCGCGGGCAGGAGCGCGCGCGGGTCCCCGAGCACCACCTGGCGGGCGAAGCCGGCCGGCCCGGAGGCCTCGAC
>JBAVCR010000645.1:0-4344 GCA_049586815.1 Anaeromyxobacteraceae bacterium | reverse complement strand
GTCCGAGACGGTGCGGGAGCGGGACGCGCTCGCCCGCGAGCTCGCGGCGGTGCGCGCCGAGCGGGACGAGCTCCTCGACGCGCGCCGCGCCCTCGAGAAGGTCCACGAGGCGCTGTCGAACGCGCGGTCCCGGCTCGGATAGCGGGACCCGGCCCGGAGCCCTCCGAGGCGCACCGCCTCGACACGAACACGGCCGCGCTGCCGGAAGGGCAGCTCATGTGCGCGAAGCGGGCCGCGCGCGAGGTTCCCTGATCGACCGCGGGCCGGTCCGCCGGATGGACCGGGTTCACGCCGGCACTGCGCCGCCAAGGGGGCGGCGCCGCGTCATTCCGGCGACGGCGGCTTCGAACCGTCGGTGAGCGCGCCCAGCTTCTTCCGCGCGTCGTAGGCCGCGACCTTGAACGTGTCGCCGAGCGTCGGGTAGTTGAAGACCGCCTCGATGAAGTACCGGTAGGTCCCGCCCAGCGCCATCACCGACGCGCCCAGGTGCACGAGCTCGGCCGCGTTGGGGCCGATGACGTGGATGCCGAGGACCTTCAGGTCCTTCGGCGAGACGAGCAGCTTCACCCAGCCCACCGCCTCGCCGATCAGGTTGGCGCGGGTGTTCTCGACGAAGCTCCCCTTGCCGACGACGTAGGGGATGCCCTTCGCCTGGAGCGACTCCTCGGTCTCGCCCACGGAGGAGAGCTCGGGGATGGTGTAGATGCCGGTGGGGAGCACCTCGCCGGAGAGCTGGGTGCGGAAGTCGGTTCCCTCGCAGGCGTAGGTCATGGCCACGCGACCCTGCTCCATGGCGGTGGAGGCGAGGCCCGGGGAGCCGACCACGTCGCCGGCGGCGTAGATGTGCGGGACCGACGTCTGGAAGTGCTCGTTCACCTTGAGATAGCCGCGCTCGTCGGCCTGCAGGCCGGCGTTCGCGAGGTCCATCCCGTCGGTGTTGCCCTGCCGGCCGGCGGCGACGAGCACCTTCTCGGCCACGAGGCGCGAGCCGTCGGAGAGGGTGAGGAGCACGTCGCGGTCGCCCGGCTCCACCTTGGTGACGCGGGTGCGGTGCTTGATGTCGACGCCGAACTCGGTCCAGAGACGCTCCAGCTCCTGCGACAGTTCGGCGTCGAGGAAGGGCATCACCCGGTCGCGCGAGTCGGCCATGGTGACGTGCACGCCCAGCGCCGCGAAGGCGGAGGTGTACTCGGAACCGGCCACGCCGCCGCCCAGCACCGCCAGCGAGCGGGGGATGCGGTCGAGCATGAGGATGGAGTCGGAGTCGTAGACCCGGCTGTGGTCGACCGGGATGTGGGGCGGGTGGAGCGGACGGGTGCCGGGCGCGAGCAGGATGATGTCGGCGCGGATCTCCTGCGAGGTCCCGTCGGGCACCGAGACCCGGAGCGTGTGCGGGTCGACGAAGCTGGCCGCGCCGCGGAAGGTCTCGATGGCGTACTGCGAGAACCGGTTGCGGATGCGCTGGTGTTCACGAGCCGTGACGAGCCCGCGGCGGCCCATGAGGGCGGCGACCGTCATCGTGTCGGCCACCTTGAGGATGAAGCCGGCCACGTCGCGCCGCTTGGACTGGAGGAGCGCGAGGGCGGTCTCGCGGAGCGCCTTGGAGGGGATGGTGCCCGTGTTGGCGCAGGCCCCTCCGGGGACGGCTTCCTTCTCGATGACCGCGACCTTCTTGCCCAGGAACGCGGCGCGCGTGGCGCCACGCTCGCCGGCAGGACCGCTGCCGACGATGGCGACGTCGAAGTGGAGCATGGTGCGCTTATAATGCACGCCCCGCACCCGATCCGAGGAGTTTTCCGCCCGTTGCGAATCCCGCCCCGAAATCCCGCGCTCGACGCCATCCCGAAGAACCTCATGGTCGAGCTCGACGAGAAGAAGGCGGCGCTCCGCAAGGCCGGGCGGAAGCTCCACGACTTCGGCCTCGGCGACCCCAGGGAGCCCACACCTCCCTTCATCCGGGAGGCCCTGCGCGCGGCGGTGCCGGAGATATCGCAGTACCCGAGCCCCCTCGGGACCGCGGCCCTTCGCGGCGCGGCGGCCGGCTACCTGGCGCGGCGCTTCGGCGTGACCGTCGACCCCGACCGGCAGGTGGTCCCGGCCACCGGGGCCAAGGAGTCGATCTTCCACCTGCCTCTCGCCTTCGCGGGCGGCTCCCGGCGCAGGGTCGTGCTCCCCGACCCGGGATATCCCACCTACGAGGCCGGGGCCCGGCTGGCGGGCCTGGAGGTCGTGAAGGTCCCGCTCCGGGCCGGGAACGGCTTCCTCCTCGAGCCGGAAGACCTGCCGGCCTCGCTCCTCGACGAGACCCTCGTCTACTGGGTGAGCTACCCCCATAACCCGACCGGGGCCATGGCCCCCCGGGACTACCTGGAACGGGTGGGGCGCGCCGCGCTGCGCCATGGGTTCGTCGTGGCCTCCGACGAGTGCTACGCCGACGTCTGGTTCGACGAGCCTCCGCTCTCCTTCCTCCAGGTGCAGGTGGAGAACGTGCTCGCCATCCACTCCACGTCGAAGCGGAGCGGCATGACCGGCTACCGCTCCGGGTTCGTGGCCGGCGACGCCGACCTGGTGGCCCAGGTGAAGCGGATGCGCTCCCACCCCGGCGTGGCCTCGCCCGACTTCGTCTCGGCGGCGGCGGTGGAGGCCTGGCAGGACGACGCCCACGTCGAGGAGAGGCGGGCCACCTTCCGCCGCAAGCGCGACCGGCTGCTCGCCTTCTTCCGGGAGCACGGACTGCGCGTGCAGGGCTCCGGGGCCACGCTCTACCTCTGGGTCGAGGTGCCGGCCGGCGAGACCTCGGCGGGCTATGCGTCCCGGCTGCTCGACCAGGCCATCGTGGTCTCCCCCGGCCCGGCCTTCGGCCCCGCCGGCGAGGGCTTCATCCGCGTGAGCCTCGTGCCCACCGACGCGGACATCGAGGAGGCGATCGAGAGATGGCGAACGGTGCGATGACGGCGGCGGAGATGCGGCAGCGGGTGGAGGCGGCCTGGGCCGACCGGTCGAGGCTCGCCGACCCGGCGGTGAAGGCTGCGGTGCTCGCCGCGGTGGACGGGCTCGACCAGGGCACGCTGCGGGTGGCCGAGAAGGTCGCCGGCGAGTGGCAGGTGAACGCCTGGCTCATGCAGGCGGTGAACCTCTACTTCGCCGTCACCGGCATGGAGACCTTCGACTACGGCCCGTTCCAGGTGCGCGACAAGATCCCGCTGAAGAAGGGCCTCGAGGCGGCGGGCCTGCGCATCGTGCCCGGCGGCATCGTCCGCTACGGCGCCCACGTGGCCGCCGGCGCCGTCGTGCTCCCCGGCTTCGTGAACATCGGGGCCCGGGTGGGGAAGGGGACCATGGTCGACACCTGGGCCACGGTGGGCTCCTGCGCGCAGGTGGGCGAGAACGTCCACCTCGCCGGCGGCGTGGGAATCGGCGGCGTGCTCGAGCCGCCCGGAGCCCGCCCCAACATCATCGAGGACGACTGCTTCATCGGGAGCCGCTGCATCCTGGTGGAGGGTGTGCTCGTCGAGGAGGGCTCGGTGCTCGGCGCGAACGTCGTCATCACCGGCTCGACCCCCATCATCGACGTCACCGGCCCCACCGAGGTGGTCCTGAAGAAGCGCGTGCCGGCCCGCTCGGTGGTGATCCCGGGCACGCGCCCCAAGCAGTACCCGGCCGGCACCTACCAGATCCCCTGCGCCCTCATCGTGGGGCGCCGCAGCGCCGCCACCGACAAGAAGGTGTCGCTCAACGACGCGCTCCGGGAGTTCGAGGTCTCGGTGTGACGGAGCCGCTCGCGGACGCGCTCGCGGCGCGCACCGAGGCGCTCTGCGCCATCCCCTCGCCCATCGGGCAGGAGAAGCCCCTCTGCGACGCGCTCGAGGCCTGGTCGCGGGAGAGGTTCCCGCGCGTGAGGCGGGTGCTCGACTCGCTCGTGGTGATGGTCGACCCGGAGGACGGCCCCCCCGGCCGGCCGCTCGTCGCCCTCTGCGGCCACCTCGACACCGTCCAGGTGCACGAGGAGGACCGCGGGCCGCCTCGCCGCGAGGACGGCCGCATCGTCGCGCCCGGCTCCTCCGACATGAAGTCGGGCGTGGCGGTGGCGATCGAGCTGGCCGAGCGGATGCCCCGTTCCGCCCGCGCGGCCGATCTCGCGCTCGTCCTCTACTCCCGCGAGGAGGGGCCCTTCGTCGAGAACGAGCTCGGGCCCGTCCTCGAGCAGGCCTCCGAGCTGCGCCGCGCCGCACTCGCCGTCTGCCTCGAGCCCACCGACGGGAAGCTCCAGCTCGGCTGCGTGGGCTCGCTCCACGCCACCCTCGCGTTCGAGGGGAAGGCGGCCCACTCGGCCCGCCCCTGGCA
>JBAVCR010000644.1:0-3124 GCA_049586815.1 Anaeromyxobacteraceae bacterium | reverse complement strand
GACGCGCCGAGATCGTCCCGGACGGACCCCTCGAGCCGCTCTCCGCCTACGCCGTCGTCGTCGGCACCGGCGTCCGTTCGGTCCGCGGTCCGCTCGTCCTCGACCCCACCGGGCGGAAGCGCGCCTTCGCCACCGTCTTCCGCACCGGCCCCATGCCCGACCGCGTCCCGCCGGCCGCGCGCTGGCTCTCGCCGCCCCACGGCCCGGTGCCCGTGAACCTGAAGGAGCTCCGCGTCGGGTTCTCGGAGGCGGTCACCGGTTCGCTCTCGGTGAAGGGGGTGGCCGGCCGGGCCCGGAGCGTGGCCCCCGACGTCCTCGCGCTCGCGCTCGACGCGCCGCTGCCCGCGGGAACCCTCGCGCCCCTCCTCGACGACGTCCGGGACGGGGGCGACAACCGCCCCGCCCCGCTCCCGGCCATCGCCGTGGCCTCCTGCCGCGACGACCGGCCCCCCGTCGTCGGCGCGGGAACGATCCGCATCCTCGCCGCGGACACGTCGGTGACCGCGGCGGCCGAGGCCTCCGAGGTGGCCCGGCTCGGCCTCGAGGTGGCGGCCGAGCGCACCGGGGAGGATTGCGGCTCGCTGCCTCCGCTCCCGGCCACGCTCGTCGCCTGGGGGGACTTCACCGCCTGCCCCGGGCACGATCCGTGTGGGGCCGCCGCGCGCTGTCCCGTCGCGGTCAGGGTGCCCGGGCTCTGCCCGGGACGGCGGGTCCGGGTCCGGGTGCTCGCCGAGGACCTGGCCGGCAACGCGGCCGCGCCGGGGGAGTGGATGACGGCCGCGACCGGGGCCCCGGTGGCCCGGCTCGCCCTCACCGAGGTGCTCGCCGACGCCTCCACGCCCCAGGCCGGCGGGGAGTACGTGGAGGTCGCAAACCTGGGGAGCGGAGACGCCGACCTCACCGGCCACCACCTCGCGAAGCGCAGCGCCTCGGGCGCGGTGAGCCGCTGCACGCTCGAGCCGCAGGGCGGGACGCTCCCCGCGGGGGCGCACGGTCTCGTCGTGGGGGGTGGCTGGGACGGCCGGTACAAGGTGCCGGCCGGGGTACCCCTCTTCCGCTGCGGCGCCACGTCGCTCGCCGGCGGGCTGGCCGACGACCGGGCGCCCGCCCTCGCGCTCGAGTCGCCTTCCGGGGCGGTCCTCTCGGGCCTCGGCTGGGCGGCTCCGGGGATCCGCTGCGCCGGGAGGTCGATCGAGCGGGTGCACCCGGAGGGGGAGGACGCGACCGCCAACCTCGCCTGCGCCGCGGAGGCGCCGGGTACGCCGGGCGCCTGCAACGGGAGCACCCCACCGGCGGAGTGCCCGCGCCGATCGTTCTAGGCGGCGGCTCCGGGCGCTACCCCGCGTGCTCGGCGACCCACTTCCCGAGGAACTCGTCCTTGAAGAGGATGCCGTCGGCTCCGCAGGCGGCGACGAGCGGCTCCACCTCCTCGCGGGCGGCCCCGGTGCAGAGGATCACCTTGATGCCCCGGAAGCGATCGTTGCGCTTCACGAAGCGGCAGAACTGCGGGCCGTCGATGCGGGGCATCCGGACGTCGAGGAGGATGAGGTCGGGGCGGGTCTCCCGCCGCGTCAGGATGGCGGTGGCCTCCTCGGCGTCGGAGGCGTAGAGCACCTCGAATCCCTTGCCGGCGAGCTCGCGGGTGAGGAAGCGGGCCACGATCTCGTTGTCGTCCACGATGAGGACGCGGCGGCGCGAGGCCAGCGCCTCGGTGAAGCGCCGGGGAAGCTCCTCGAGCGGGTCGAGCCCCAGCGACCCTTCGGCCCCGAAGCTCTCGGCGAGGGCGGCGAGGTCCTCCGGGGAGGCCACGCCGGTGACGAGCGCCTTCCCCCCGAAGCCGCGGTCGCGGAGGAGCGCGATGGCGCGATGCCCGTCGGGCGCGTCGACCACGAGCGCTTCGGCGCCCGAGAGGTTGGCGGCGAGCTGGCGCGGATCGGACGAGGACACCGCCTGGTGGCCCGCCCCGGACAGGGAGAGCGCGACGGCGTCCCCCACGATCTCGTTTCCGCAGCAGACGAGCACCTTCACGGCGACCCGACTCTACCGCATCACGCCCGAATTGCCGCCGGATTGCCGCTCCCCTCGGGCGTGTGCTAGCCGTGGGGCGTGCGCCCCTACGAGGTCATCCACCGCAAGCGGGACGGCCGGCCCGTGCCGCCGGACGCCATCGCCGAGCTGGTGGCCCGCTACGCGGAGGGGGCCGTTCCCGACTACCAGATGGCCGCCTTCTGCATGGCGGTCTACTTCCGGGGCATGCCGGAGCCGGAGCTGCAGGCCCTGACCGGGGCCATGCTGCGGTCGGGGGACGTCCTCGACCTCTCCGACATCCCCGGTCCCAAGGTCGACAAGCACTCCACCGGGGGCGTGGGCGACAAGACCTCGCTCGCGCTCGCTCCCCTCGCGGCGGCCTGCGGGGTGGTGGTCCCCATGGTGAGCGGCCGCGGGCTCGGCCACACCGGCGGCACGCTCGACAAGCTCGAGTCGATCCCGGGCTTCCGCATCCACCTGCCCGTGGAGAGGTTCCGCGAGGTGCTCGCCTCGGTGGGGGCCTGCCTCATCGGCCAGACCGAGCGCATCGCCCCCGCCGACCGCAAGCTCTACGCGCTGCGGGACCTCACCGCGACCGTCGAGTCGATCCCGCTCATCGCCGCGTCGATCATGTCGAAGAAGCTCGCCGAGGGGATCGACGGCCTGGTCCTCGACGTCAAGGTGGGCAGCGGGGCCTTCATGAAGCAGCTCCCGCAGGCCCGCGAGCTGGCGCGCACGCTCGTGGGCATCGGGCGCGGGATGGGCAAGGACGTGTCGGCGCTCGTCACCGACATGGACCAGCCCCTCGGCGTCGCCGTGGGCAACGCGCTCGAGGTGAAGGAGATCCTGGAGCTGCTCCACGGCCGGGGCCCCGCCGACCTGCGCGCGCTGACGGTGGAGCTCGGCGCGGAGATGCTGCTCCTCGCCGGTGCGGCGGCGACGCCCGCGGAGGGACGGGCGCGGATCGAGCAGGCCATCGACGACGGCCGCGGGTTCCGCAAGCTCCAGGAGATCGTCCTGGCGCAGGGCGGCGATCCGCGCGCCCTCGCCGAGCCCGACCGGCTCCCGCGCGCGGCGCGGACGGTGGAGGTGGGGG
>JBAVCR010000643.1:0-2671 GCA_049586815.1 Anaeromyxobacteraceae bacterium | reverse complement strand
GGCGACGAGATGCTCGAGACCCGGCTCCTCGCCGGCGACGCCGCCGAGCCGCTCTACGAGCGGGCCATCGACCAGCTGGCCCGGCTGCGGGCGCGGGCGGAGCACGCCCCCGACACGTCCTGCGTCGCCTTCCGGCGCAGCTTCGACCGGGCGCTCTACCGCTGGGAGCTCGACCACTTCCGGGAGTGGCTGCTCGAGGCCTGGAAGGGGAGCGCCCTCCGGCCGGCGGAGCGGGAGGAGGTGGAGCGCCACTTCGACGCCATCTCCGAGGCGCTGGCCGCCGAGCCCCGCGGGTTCACCCACCGTGACTACCAGTCGCGGAACCTCATGGTCCTGCCGGGCGGCGAGCAGGTGGTGATCGACTTCCAGGACGCGCTGCTCGGGCCCCGCCAGTACGACCTCGTGGCGCTGCTCCGGGACAGCTACGTGGAGCTGCCGCCCGACCTCGTCGACCGCATGCTCGCCCGCTACCTCGACCGGCTGGCCGCCGAGGGCGGTCCGCGCCTCGACCCGAGGCCCTTCCGCGCCACCTTCGACCTGCTCACGGTGCAGCGGAAGCTGAAGGACGCCGGGCGCTTCGTCTTCATCGACCGCGTCCGGGGCAATCCCGGCTTCCTGCCGTCGATACCGGCGTCGCTGCGGTACGTCCGGGAGGCGCTGGGGCGGCGGCCCGACCTCTCCTCGTTGCACGAGATCCTCGCACGGCAGGTCCCCGAGCTGGCCTGACCGGCGCGGTCGCGGGCCGAACTCGCGGGGCCCGCGGCGAAGTGCCGGCGGGGCGGGGGTGTCCCGCGTCGCTGGCCGCGCCGGTCCTCGCGGGGAGGGTGTTCGCGGCTGGATGGCGCCGCGGACATCGGACTCGAACACGATCGGGTCGGCGCCCGCTGCGGATGCGCGGCGCGCCGGGGCCACCCCGCCCGCCTGGCACTTCGAAGGGTCCGCGACCTGGACCGCGCCGGGACCGGTCAAGGGGGGGCTCGACCACGCTCGTTGGGTCACCCCGAGGCGACCGGTTGCATCTCTTGCATCCCGTTCACCTGGATGAACTGCGGCGGGAATGTCGCGAACCCAGGCGGCCGGCGCGACGCGGAAGTCGTGGCGGTACGGATGTCGAGACGGGACTGCGTCTCTCCCTGGCTCGCGCAGCATCGCGGGAGCTACCTGTTCAGGAGTCCGTAGGCCTGGCCGAGCGCGTCCATGCGCGGCCGGACGCGCTTCCGGATGGCCTGCGTGTCGTCCCCGCCGTCCGGCAGTGAGAGGAGGCCGACGAAGTGGGCCGTGCCGTCCGCGGCGCTCCGCGCGTGCGCCACCAGGTTGCGCCCAAACGTGTCGGTCCATGCCTCGCAGCGAAGCAGGTCGAGCGAAGGTGCCCGGGTACGATCGACGGCCGCCCACGCGATGCACGGATACTCCGCGCAATCGACGTCCTGGACCTCCACGCCCGGCGCGCACCGCCCCAGCACGTCCACGATGGCAGCGCGGAAACCGGCAGGTGTGTTCGCAACCGTGGCGTCCGGGGGGAATGGGACGGGTGGGGGGAGGGACGAAGGGGCAAGGCCTGGACTGCGCACCGCGAGAGCCGGCGACGCTGCGCCGCCAGCTGCGGAGGTCGGGGCTGCCGACGCGCGTCCCGTGGCGGTCGGTCGTTCCTGATCCGCGTCTCGTCCCGGTGGCCTCTCGCTGGCAGGAGGGGGCGGCGGCGGTGCAGCGGCCACGGCATTCGCGGCGGGAGCAGGCACATCCGTCGCGGCTCCGTGAGAACCCATCCTGCCGACGCCGACCACGCTTCCAGCGACGACCACGATGAGGGTCGCGGTCACGAGTCCCGCGCCCGCCCCGCCGAGCTTGCCAACGCCCCCTGCGGTCACTGCCGCCGTCGTGACGCCCATCGCCGCGGCGGCCTCTGCCGGCAGGGCGCTCATGACGACGGCCGTGAATTCGGCGCCCGGTGCCGCCGTGGTCAAGTCATCGCCGAAGGCGTCCATCAGGTCGGCACGGAGGCGCTCTCGCGCCCGGGAAAGGCGCTGGTGCACGGCCTGCTCGGTCAGCCCGAGCAGGACCGCCACGCGCGCGGCCGAGTGGCCCTCGAGGTAGTAGAGCGCGACCGTCTCCCTCGCGTCCTCGGGAAGGGCGGCGAGCGCCTCGCGGACGAGCGCGACCTGCTCCGATCGCACAATCCTTGCCCCGGCGTCGGGAGCCGGGTCGGGGACGCCGGCCAGCAGCAGATCCGCCTCCGGGCCGTGAACGTCCCGGCGTCGGCGCTCGGCGATCCTCCGCGCACGCTGCCGCGTCACCTGGCGCAGGAAGGGCAGGAAGCTCTCGTGATGGCGAAGCTTCTGGATGTCCTTCCAGACCTGCACGTAAGCGTCCTGGGCGACGTCGCGCGCGGTTTCGGCATCACGGGTCTCGGCGATGGCGATGGAGGCGACGAGCGAGCGAGTGACGTCGACGAGGCGTGCGAACGCATCCCGATCACCTCGGGCCGCCAGGAGCACGTCCCCTTCCATCGTCGAACTCCCGCTTCCTTGCATTCCAGGCCTCCTGGCTCGTGGAGCGACGCGCCCCACCCGCATAGCACGGGCAGGCCTGAATACCTGACGGGGCAATGACAAGAAGGAAGAGGAAGGGCCGGCCCGGCCCGGCCTCGTCGGGCGGGGGGCAGCCGGGGAGC
>JBAVCR010000642.1:0-1979 GCA_049586815.1 Anaeromyxobacteraceae bacterium | reverse complement strand
CCTCCCGACGACGTGGAGGCGCTGGGCGACGCGCTCGCCGACGTGCTCTCCCGTCCCGACCGCGGCCGGTCCCTCGGGGAGGCGGCGCGGGCGCGCATGCGCGCGGTCCACACCGAGGAGGCCCGGGGCCGCGCCGTCGAGGCCTTCCTGGAGCGGGTGCGTCGCCTCCCGCCGGCCTGATGGCGCCCGCCCTTTCCCGGGTCCCTGCTGCGGCGCAGGCTGCCTGCCTACGTTGGGCAGGCTCGTCCCTGTGCTGCTCGACGTACCTTCAAGGTACGCCTGCGCTGCTCGGTCCTCGCGTGCCCACCTCGGCGACGGCTTCCTGCGCCTCGCGACGGGCCCAGGGAAAGTGGAGGGCGCTGTGAGAGCGGGGCGCCTCGGGCGCGTTGCGGGGCCCCTCCACCCCGGGGTATGAGGTCCCCTGGAGGTGTCGATGGCGCTCGCGCCCGAGCTGAGGGAGATCCTGGCCTGCCCGAAGTGCAAGGGGGATCTCGAGTTCCACGAGGATCGCGGGGAGATCCACTGCACGCGCTGCCGGCTCGTCTACGAGATCCGGGACGGGATCCCGGTCATGCTCGTCGAGGAGGCGAGGGCGCTTCCCTGATCCCGTGCGCTTCCTCCTCGTCCACCCGGCCTTCCTGGGCGACACGGTCTTCCTCGGTCCCGCCGTGCGGGCGCTCAAGGCGCGCTGGCCCGGGTGCGAGGTGGGGCTCGTGGTCTCGCCCCGCGGCGAGGCGGTGGCGCGGCGGATGCCCGGCGTCGACGAGGTCTTCGTCTTCGACAAGCGCAAGTCCGACGCGGGCCTCCGCGGCATCCTCCGGCTGGGCGGCAAGCTGCGCGCCTTCGCGCCCGACGTGGCGCTCGTCAGCCACCCCTCGGCGCGCTCCGGCTCGGTGGCCTGGCTCTCCCGGGCCCCGCGCCGGATCGGCTACGCGCCGCTCTGCAACGAGCGGGTGACGCTCGACCGGGGCCGGCCCTTCGTGGAGCGGTCGCTCGCGCTCGCGGCCCGCGCCGGGGCCCCCGTCGACGACCGGCGTCTCGCGCTCGAGCCTCCCTCCGAGCTGGCCGGGTACGCGAGCGAGGTGCTCCGCAGGGCCCGGCGCCCCGTGGTCGGGCTCGTCCCGGGCGCGGAATGGGGCACGAAGCGCTGGGGCGGGGAGCGGTACGCCGCCCTCGCGGCCCGGCTCGCGGCGCAGGGGGCGAGCATCGTCGTCCTGGGAGGTCCCGCCGATCGCGAGCTGGCCCGCCTCATCGCGGAGGGGAGCGCGGTCCCGGTGATCGACACCACCGGGAACTCGATCGCCGAGGCCCTCGCCATCCTGGGCCGCTGCGACCTCGTGGTGGGCGGGGACACGGGTCTCGTGCACTGCGCCCGGGCCCTCGGCCGTCCCACCCTGCTGCTCTTCGGGCCCACCGACCCGGCACGCCACGTCCTCGGGGACCGGGAGCGGGTGGTCCGGGTCGAGCTCGAATGCTCCCCCTGCCACGACCACGGCCCGGAGACCTGCCCGCTCGGGCACCACCGCTGCATGACCGATCTCCGGGAGGCCGAGGTGGAGCGCCAGGCGCGCGCCCTGCTGGCGGCGGGAGCTCCACCAGGCGCCGAGACGGGAGTTCCCGGATGATCCGCAGCATGACCGGTTTCGGCGCGGGCAGGGCGGGGGAGGGGAGCGAGGTCGTCGAGGCCGAGGTCCGCTCCGTGAACCACAAGTTCTGCGAGGTGAAGGCCCGCCTGCCGCGGGAGATGGCGCCGCTCGAGACCGAGCTCGTCCGCCAGGTGAAGGACCGGCTGGCCCGCGGCGGGATCGAGTTCACCCTGCGCCGCTCCACCGCCCGCGGAACGCTCGCGCCGCGGGTCGACGCCGAGCTGGCGGCGGAGTACGCGCGGGCCTTCGAGGAGGTACGCGCGCGGCTCGGCCTCTCCGGGTCGGTGTCGCTCGCCGACGTGCTCGGCGCCGACGGCGTGGTGTCGCTGGAGG
>JBAVCR010000641.1:0-4346 GCA_049586815.1 Anaeromyxobacteraceae bacterium | reverse complement strand
GCCCCGGGGTGGCGGCTCCGCGTGGACAGCGAGGGGCTCGCCGTACTCACCATGCCGACCTGGGCGCTCTACACCACCACCTGGGACTGGAAGGCGAGCCTCCGCACCACCTTCGAGACCCTGGTCGATCGTGGCGTCACCGACCTCGTCATCGACCTCCGGGAGAACGAGGGCGGCCTCGGCGTGGGGGACGAGATCCTCGCCCACCTGGTGGACGCGCCGTTCGCGCTCGACGACCTCGAGCGCCGGGTCCGCTACCGGCAGGTCCCGGCGCGACTGAACCCGTACCTCGACACCTGGGACGACGGCTTCCGGAACTGGGGGATGAACGCGCAGCCCATCGACGACCGGTTCTTCCGCCAGCTCCTCCCCGCCGACCGCAGGCGGGGCGACGTCGTCCGCCCCGTGGCCCCCCGCTTCACGGGTCGCGTCTTCGTCCTCGTGTCGCCCGTGAACGGATCGGCCACCTACGAGTTCGCCCTCACCGCCCGGCGGCGGGGGCTCGCGACGCTCGTGGGTGGTCCGCTCGGCGGAAACGAGCGCGGGATCAACGGCGGCGCGTTCTTCTTCCTCCGGCTCCCCGGGAGCGGCCTCGAGGTCGACCTGCCGGCGATCGGCTACTTCCGCCCCGGCGAAGCGCCCGACGCCGCGCCCCGGCCCGACGTGATCGCGGCGCCGACGGTGGAGTCGATCGCCGCGGGGGTGGACCCGGCGCTCGAGGCCGTGGAGCGGCTGCGCTCCGTCACGCCGCCGGGGGCGGGGAGCGGTGAGCGACGGACGCCGTCTCCAGCTCCTCCGCGATGAGCGGCGCGGCCGCCCGCGACATCCGCACGACGACGACGTGCATCCACACCAGGCAAGCCACCGAGAGCACGAAGAGGAAGGCGAAGGTGGTGGTGGGGAGGTGCGTGGCCTGGCTCATCCACCCGAAGAGGATGGGCATGACGAACCCGCCCAGCCCCCCGATGACGCCGACGAGCCCGCCCACCGAACCCACCTTGTCCGGGAAGTAGTGGGGGATGTGCTTGAAGACGGCGGCCTTGCCGATGCCCATGGCGATGCCGAGCACGAAGACGATGGCCGTGAAGGCGCCGGGGCCCATCCGGAACGACAGGCGGGGCCCGACCCCGTCGGCGGCGTACCTCGCGGGCAGGAGGAGCCCCAGCTCCAGGTCGGGCAGCATGAGGACGAAGGTGGTGACGATGCAGGTGCCGAGCACCCCGTACATCACCGTCCGCGCGCCGTAGCGGTCGGACAGCCATCCCCCCGGGGCGCGGATGATCCCGGAGGGGAAGACGAAGATGGCCGTGAGCAGCGCCGCCTCCCGGAGCGGCAGTCCGAAGACGTCGATGTAGTACTTGGGCAGCCACAGCGAGAGCGCCACGTACCCGCCGAACACCAGGAAGTAGTAGAGGCTGAACCGCCACACCCGCATGTGCCGGAGCGGGGCGAGGAGCTCGCGGACCGTGGACTGCTTGTGGTGCGCGTGGTCGGTGTAGGTGAAGGTCCAGTAGATGGCGGCCGTCACCAGCACCGCGAACCCGTAGACGAACGGGACGAACCGCCAGCCGCCCGGGACGAGTCCGGCGCCCGCGGCGGGGACGACGGTCATGAGCCCCGGCGCCAGCAGCTTGGTCAGGGAGGCCCCGGTGTTCCCGGCGCCGAAGATGCCGAGCGCCGTTCCCTGGAGCCGCTGCGGGAACCAGGCCGAGGTGTACGCGATGCCCACCGCGAAGGACGTGCCGGCGAGTCCGATGAGGAGCCCCAGCGCCAGGTACTGCCAGTAGCGCGTGGCGCCGCAGAGCAGGAAGAGGGGCAGGGCGGTGAAGACGAGCAGCGCCGTGAAGATGGGGCGCCCGCCGTACCAGTCGGTGAGCATCCCCATCGGCAGGCGCAGGAGCGAGCCGGTGAGGATGGGGAGCGCCACGAGCAGCGCGAACTCGGTCTCGGAGAGCGCGAGCTCCTTGCGGATGGCGATGCCCACGATGGCGAAGACCACCCACACGGCGAACATCACCGTGAAGCCGAAGGTGTTCATCGCCAGGACGGCGTTGCGCCTCCAGGTCTCGGAGCGTCCCATCCCGCGTCCCTCCCGGACGGACTCGGTGGTCAGCACGGCATCTCGGCGTCCCGGCGGGCGTAGACCCACCAGGTGATGACGATGCAGCTCACGTAGACCAGGATGAAGCCGGCGAAGGCCCAGGCCGGTGTGTGCGTGGCCTTCATCGAGATGCCGTAGGCCCGGGGGATGAAGAAGGCGCCGTAGGCGGCCACGGCGGAGCTGAACCCGATCACGGCGGCCGACTCCTTGGCCGCGTCCTTGCGCGCCTGCGCGAGTTCCGGCGCCCCGCGCCCCTCCACGAGCCGCTCGTGGAAGGTGAGGAACATCACCGGGATCATCCGGAAGGTGGAGCCGTTGCCGATTCCGGAGGTGACGAAGAGGAGGAGGAACATGGCGAGGAAACCCGGGAAGCTCCCCTCGTGGAGCCCCTCGTGCTTGCTCCACTCGGGCAGGAAGGCGATCACCCCGCCGGCCGCGGCCGCCATGGCCGCGAAGTTCCAGAGGGTGACCCGCGCCCCGCCCAGCTTGTCGGCGAGCCAGCCGCCCACGGGGCGCGCCAGCGCGCCCACCAGCGGCCCGAGGAAGGCGTACTTCACCGGGTCCACGCCCGGGAACTGTGACTTGATGAGGAGCGGCAGGCCGGCCGAGTATCCGATGAAGGACCCGAAGGTGCCGGTGTAGAGCCAGCACATGATCCAGTTGTGCTTGCGCCGGAAGATGATCGACTGCTCGCGGAAGGAGGCCTTGGCCGACGCGATGTCGTGCATCCCGAACCAGGCCGCCACCGTGGTCACGGCCACGAAGGGGACCCAGACGAAGCCGGCGTTCTGCAGCCAGAGGGAGGCCCCCTTGCTCGTGATCTGGGGCGGGCCGCCCAGGGCGCCAAACACCCCGGCGGTGATGACGAGGGGGACCACGAACTGCACCGTGGAGACGCCCAGGTTGCCGAGCCCGGCGTTGAGGCCGAGCGCGGTGCCCTTCTGCTCCTTCGGGAAGAAGAAGCTGATGTTGGCCATGCTGGAGGCGAAGTTGCCGCCGCCGAAGCCGCACAGCAGCGCGAGCGTCAGCATGGTCCCGTAGGAGGTCGTGGGGTCCTGGACGGCGAAGCCGATCCCGACGGCCGGGAGGAGCAGCGACGCGGTGGAGATGGCCGTCCAGCGGCGCCCACCGAAGATGGGCACCATGAAGGAGTAGAAGATGCGGAGGGTGGCGCCGGAGAGCCCGGGAAGCGCCGCCAGCCAGAAGAGCTGGTCGGTCGAGAAGGTGAAGCCCACCTCCGGCAGGCGCACCACCACCACGCTCCAGACCATCCACACCGCGAAGGAGAGGAGCAGGGCCGGGATGGAGATCCAGAGGTTCCGCTGGGCGATGGCGCGCCCTTCGTTCGCCCAGAAGCCCTTGTCCTCGACGTCCCAGCGCTCGAGCACGCGCGCGTTCATCGGGAGCCTCCCGGTGCGGCGGGGCGCGGACGCCGCCAGATGACCACCTGCGGCAGGCGCCACAGGTACTCCACCGGCGCGACGAGGGCGTGGGCGAGGCGGGTGAAGGGGACGAGCGCGAGCAGCACGAAGGCGTTCACCGCGTGGACCTGGAAGGGCCAGGGCATGACGGCGAGCAGCTCGGTGCGCGGGGAGAGGCGCACGAGCGAGGCGAGCCATGGCGTGGCCACATGGGGGAACCAGGCGTAGCCCCAGCCGGCCGAGATCGAGGTGTAGACGCCGGTGGCCACCTGCAGGAGGAGCAGCACCATCACCGTCCAGTCGAGCCAGGTGGTCTCGCCGCGGAGCGTGAGGCGCCGGAACCCCAGCACCACGAGCCCCCAGAGCGCGGTGAGCCCGAGCGCCAGCCCGGTGACCTCGATGGCGAGGAGCCGCCCCGGGGCGGAGAGGGCCGCCGACACGGCTCCGGGCAGGAAGATGGCGACGAGGTGCGCGGCCAGCACGAGCAGGATGGCGTAGTGCCAGGAGACCGAGCCCCAGTACTGCAGCCGGCTCTCCAGCATCTGCGACGACGAGGTGGTCACCGTGTGGCGCATCTCGCGGAACCGCCGGAGCGAGCCCAGCACGAAGGCGGCGACGGCCACGTAGGGAAGCGCGCCGAACAGGAAGCCGTTCACGGGGTCACCTCCTCGCGGAGCGCCGCGAGCACGGGTCGGTAGACGCTCTCCGGGTCGGGCAGGGCGGCCAGCATCCTGTCGAGCGCGGGGACGAGCGCGTCCTCGAGGAGCGCCTTCCGCCGCGGCCCCGACGGGACCGCGGCCAGGTAGCGGAGCACCACCGAGACG